>CAYNDW010000068.1:0-14705 GCA_964395375.1 uncultured Cytophagia bacterium | reverse complement strand
AACAGACAGATTGGGAAAAACTTTTTGAAGAACATGGATCAAGATAACATATAGGGGCAAGCTACGTATGACCCAGCGAGCGGCGCTTATCGCGGCAACGTAGATCACCTATCGACTATAAATACTGATATCGCAAAGTTCGATAACGCCGCCTGTTTGGCGATTACGCTGGATGCCTCTATTCCCGCCGGTCATAAGCTTAGAATTCGCTATCACTCCGGAGGCACTGCATTCGGTCAAGTACCCACTTTCGTGATGAACGATCCACTGAATGCGGCGTATCGATTACCGGCAAACACGAACGTGTTGCTTGAGTTGTTGAATGCAAGTGACGAAGTGTTCGGCAATCTCGTGGTTGAAGATCCAGCCGGTAATCCGCTGGTCAACACGGTGGTCAACACTGGCCCACCGATACCGCCCGGAAATTCGCTGTGGCCCCCGGCGCCGTACACCGACTGCAAGTCGATCACTTTGAAATTCGGATCTCCGGAAGTGGAGATCCGCATCAATGAGCAGCTCACCGGCTTGCTGCCCCGCGACAATCCGAGTGACGACTACATTATGTGGGCACCGACCTTCGCTCTTGCGAGACTGACCACCCCAATGGCTTCCGCCGTCAACATCGTACTCACTAACGACAATCCCAACATCGGCGGCAACGTGCGGTTTGCCGCCAATCAGAATCCTTGGCCAGTCAACACCACCGCGACGTCAAGCACACTTGCATTGACACTGCCGGGAGATGGCTCATGGGTGCCGTTTGTCATCGCGGGTGAATTCGGCACACCCAGCATCAACGACAAGGATGCCATCATTGTGGCGCACCAGAACACCGCCACCGGTGCGGTGCTCGGAACCAAAGCGTTGATGGTTCGCATCCGCAAAGATGCAAACAGCCTAACGGCCAGCGAGCGCGACCGCTTTTTGTTTGCCTGGCAGAAATTTCGCAACAAGATTGGTGGCCTCAACTACCCCATCATTCAAGAGATGCACCGACTGGCATCGTCTGCCGGGGACGAAGCGCACACGCAGCCGGCCTTCCTGACCTGGCATCGCGTGTTTCTGTTGCTAGTGGAAAGGGAACTGCAACTGATCGACCCAACGGTGGCGTTGCACTACTGGGATTGGGATGCCGCCGCGCCCAACGTCTTCTCCGAGGACTTTATAGGAGCGCCGGGTTCGGGCGGATTCATCGCCTTACCAGTGTTTTCCTTAACTAATCCGCTGCTTGGTTGGGATACTGACTTGCCCTTCAGCGGAGGCGAGATTCGCCGCAACGTGGATGATCACACAAGGGATCCGGCGGGCGCCATGAAACCGCTCGACCATATCATAGATCCGTCATTGGTGGATTTCACTAGCTACGGACCAAACACATCGGGTTTCGCCGTCAACTCGTTTAGTAATGACGTTGAGCGGAATTCACACGATGGGGCTCATGCTTGGCCATGCGGTATGGGACACATCATCAATCCCGACCGTTCCTCCGCCGATCCCCTGTTTTTCCTGCTGCATTCGCAGATCGATCGGGAATGGGCTTACTGGCAGGAAGCCCACAACCGTCTGGGTACAGTTAGTGGCGGAGTGCTGACCTTTCCTGCCCCGCAACATTATGACAACGCGGGTAGTTGGAACTCGCCGGGCAACACGACGGTCTGGGACCACCGCCAGCAAGGTTCGTTTCTGGATGATGGGATTTGGCCGTGGGATGGCTCATCTGGCGGAACTACTTTAACCGCCCAATGGCGGCCAGTGAACCAAGCTTCCCCGACTGATCCCCAAGCTCCCAACAACAGGCCGCTCATTCCCAACACTGCTTTTCCGGCATCGACTCGAGCAAATCTGTGGCCGACGGTAGCCACCGTTCCACTAAATCGCCACATGATTGATTACCTCGGTAAATTTAGACCGCAAGACGGTCTAGGGTTCAGTTATGACGACGTTCCATACTAAATGAAATTCAAAGGAGAACTTTGCCATGTATGCCAAAACATCAATTCGTTGGTTCGCCGTCGTGTTGCTTTCAGGTGTGTTCAGCATCGCGAGCGCCCAAACTAACCCTGATTCTCTCAGAGAAGTCAAACGCCGCGCGACGGAAACTTTTCTCGACTCCAGTAAGCCGACCGCAGAGCGGTTGCAAGCAGCGACGAAGCTCGGTTATCCGGAGGCCGAAACGTTCCCCGAGCTGCTGCGTGTCGGGACCGATCCGAATGACGATGCCCGGGTACGCCTCATCGCACTCAAGCGATATTCCTATGATGACAAGTACATCGATGCGGTGTTAGCGATTATCTCCAATCCGTCTGAAGACGAAACACTCGCTGCCGGCCTCATCGACGACATCACTCGCCGTACGACCTTTCGACAACCCGCTGAAATTCGCCAGCGATTGCAGAGTGCGCTCCGTGAACGATTGGACGATAGTCGTGCCGCCGTGCGCCTCGCCGCATATCGGGCGTCGGTCTCCAGTCATGACGCTGTGGCAATCGACAAGCTGGTTGAAAGTCTACGCAGTGGAAGTAACTTCCCCGTGCCGTTGCATGACGCTATCGAGCTTCTTGATGTTGACGGATCCACCAAGCACATTATCACATTGCGTCCCTACCTCGGAAACCCCGATTCGACCGTACAAGCGCAAGCGGCTCGGGCCCTTGCGGTAGACCCGGAAAGTCGTCAAGCTATTGTGGGTTTAGCGCTTGACATTAAAACGCCGAAGGTTGTGCGTATCAACGCGTTACGAGCGCTGTCCCGCGAAGACAAGCAATTTATGAATTATGCAGTCGAGTTGATGGGTAACCCGAGAGAGGTGGCGGATATTCGCTATGAGGTAATGAAAGCAGCAATGGGACGTTTAAACTATAATAGTGAACCCGCCGACATCCAGATCAGCTTCGCACGGGCCGTGGAACGGCTTGCATCGGAGCGAGGCGTCATCACCTCAGACGGGCGAGATGTCGGCGCTGAGGCCAAAAAACTCATTCCTCATCTATGCAGGTCTTTTCCTGCGGTGAGAAAGTATCTTGGAAGCCGCTGCCAGCGTCAGTAAACAAGAAAATGTACTCTGATGTAACAAGCGTGGGAGAGACAAACGTGCGTGAACTTAACTTGTGGTCATTTGCACCGCACCTTACATTTCGTTCGGTGAGCGCTCTCGTGTTCTTGTTAGTTGCTGCGATGCTGATTGTTGCGGTATTGACCGAGGCGCCATTGAAATTCGAAGCCGAAGCGTCTGTCGACGGCGATGTAGGAGCGGTCCTTCCGCCGAGCGAGTTACCATGTCTCAATCGCTTCGGCTCTTTGGAATTAGATGAGCAGTTGAGTTGTTTGCAGCAAGCAAAGCGAGCCGCTATTGCGGATGTAAGCGCCAATTCGCAATTGGCACGGTTACTTGAAAACTGCGACGGTAACATCGACCATCGAGTAATTGCCGGACTGCTTGATGTTGTTCGAAATCAAGGCCAAAACGCTCACGAACTCGCCGAAATTGTGAGCCGGTTCCTTCCTCACCAGGCCGATATCTATCAAGGACGAGACAAATGGCATGTTTTGCGGCTGCGCGCCTATACGTTTGTCACGTTGAGCGAAATTGGCTTTCCCGATTCAGCTTTACCAATGCTCGTCGACGCCCTCGCTTACGTCGATGAGCGAATGAGCGCTGTCGAGTTTGGTGCGGCGACCCGCGTTGTCGGCACGCTTGGTGAAAGAGGCCGGCGGTTCATACCCTATTTGTTGAACACGCTCGGAGAGAGGTTTGCGGAGGAAGAGTTTTCCCTGAATCGATACGATGTGAAGTTTCCGAGAGAAGAAGCTACGACCGTCCAACTTGAGGTGATGCGCTCGTTTGCCGCAGTATGTATCGCCGAAGACGATCAAGCGCTTACGGTGTTGCGCACAATCGCCGACAGTCATGCGCAATCCACCCTTGATCCGCGTTTAGTTAAAGAGGCAAAGAGTGCTTTACAGACCATCGAAACTCGATTGGATTCGGCCAACTGGTTCGAATGGATAAAGCAATGGATAAAACGGGACGTCGGACTAGGCAATAGGAACAAATCACAGACAGCCGGAGGAACCGACGATCAGTCTTACGTCACGCCCTGGCTGGAGCCAACAGAACGTCACCGTTTGCAAAATCTCGAAATTGCGTTGGTTGATCAGGACGGGCGTAAGTATGTATTGAGCCAGCTCATCGACAGACCCGTATTGCTCACTTTTTTCTATACCCGATGCCAGAACGCTGGAAAATGTTCAAACACGATAACCAGGTTGACGATGTTGCAACAAGAACTCACACTGCGAGGAATGGCAAGCGATGTCCGCTTGTTAGCGATCACCTTCGAACCGGAGTTTGATACCCCGATGCGTCTTAAACGCTATGCGGTTGACCGCGGACTGGTTTTGGGAAATCATGCACTTGCAGTGAGGTTGGACAGCAAGGGCCACGCCGCTTTTGTTGAAGAACTGGATACGCCAGTCGGTTATAGCTCCGGATGGGTGAATACCCACGGCGTAGAGGCGGTTCTCCTAGATGCAGAAGGCAGATTGGTGCGAAAGTACACGACTTTGGCGTGGGAACAAGCCATTGTCGTGGCGGACTTTCAACACCTCCTTGCGGGTCAGTAATTCTCCGCACCTAGAGCGAAGTTAGTAGGTTAGTAGGGCGCGACGCAAGGAAGAAATCTTGCCCGAGCGTAAAGTTCATCTTGGTTGCGAAAATGTGTATCGTGCGCGATCCGTGCGATGGGCTCGTGGCTGGCGTGCGAGAGAGAGCTGCTCGAGGCATACAGATCGTGGGGAGCATAAAGATGATCAAAAGCAAAAAGTGCAGGGATACGCACAGAGATATCATACTCGAATCAGCAGCGTGATGATCAGCTTGGCTTTAAGTCAACTCGCTCGCAGAGGCCACCTCGGTAAACAAGCAAAGATGAACCCTCGGTGGAGCAGCGACCAAACATAAAAAGAGCCCAAGGCGAGCCGCCCAAAATTTGTGTTGTCCCTCTGGCTCCTTACCGTCTTCGCTCTCGCAGTGCCTCGGTATGATTTCTCAAGTCTTCAATCTCCGCTAAAATCTCCGCATATTCACTCTCGCGCTGAAAAGCTTCCGCGCTGTACTCCACCACACTCAAACGCTTTCAAAATCCATTACACTGAGCATGTGGCAATAGTACATGAGCATATCGTGGCCGTGCCGGTGGGGTTGGCGGTGTGAATAGCTTGTTGGAAAATTGCGAACTTCGGGCTTGACATTTTAAGGAATCTTCCGCAAATAGCCGCGCGATTAGCGCTCGTTGCTCTGATCTTGAATATCAATTTCAAATAGGAGAAAGTTATGGCAAAGAAAGGCGTTGTCGTTATCGATCCGGGTCATGGCGGAACCATGGAAGTCAGCGGGTCTTCGGCAAATAATGCGACCAGCCCGAGCGGCGTGTTGGAGAAAAACATCACGCTGCGCATGGCGTTTTTAATTCGGGAAGAATTGCAGGCGGCGGCGAAAAAAGGCGGGCACAATATTAAGGTCGTTCTCACCCGTGAAACCGACGTGAACTTGGGGCTTTCGGCAAGAGCTGCAATCGCCAAAGCGAATAAGGCGAATTTGTTTTTAAGCATTCACTGCAATGCTTCGGTCGCGCATAATGCGCGCGGCGTGGAAACCCTCGTGCGGGCGCCATCCGCCGGCAACCCCAATCATGCTGATGACAAAAAATTCGCGCAGTTGATTCAAAACGCCGTGTTCAACACCATCAAGAAGTATGATGTCAACACCAAAGATCGGCAAGTCAAAGATCAAGTGCTCGGCGTATTAAGGGACGAACACCTCGGGCCGAACGTGCAATCGTGTTTGGTCGAACTCGAATTTATCGACGTCAAAGCCGTGGATGAACTTTTGAATATCGGCACGAAATCCCCCGAGGTGCGGAGAGATCTAGCAAAAGCAATGGCCAATGCTATTATCGTCGCCTTGCCTGCGGCCTAGGCGAGGCGTGGGAGCGAAAATTTAATCAACAACGGTTTTTGCATTATTTCTTTTTCATGCTACATTCAAGCAGATTGATTTGATTAAAATTTGCAGTTGAAAGCAGGATACATCATGTCATATGTAACTTCGCCTACAAACATTCTAACCTCCGTCGCCGGTATGCTCGTCGCGAAAGATAAGTACGCGAGCCTCGAAGAAGCTTTACGCGAGCTTGCGCTTGCAGCCGTGCGGAGCAAAACCGGCTATTATCGTCGACGTATTCGGAAGTTGGAGTATAAGTACGCGATGGACTTCGAGGCGTTTACGGATCACTTAAAAGGGCGAGCGACCCCAGCAGAAGAAGACGATTGGCTCGCATGGCGGTCCGCGCGAAGCATGCTAAAAGATTGGCAACGAGCTTATCGGGACTTAAACAATGGCCGCTCTCGTTAATGATCTGATCAGAAGCTTGCACAAAAGTTCGCTGGTGAGAAGTGTGCGGATCGTGGGCTACGACGAGACGCCTAACGGGAAACTGGAAATAAAGATTCGATGCCGTCTGGTCGGAAAGTACAAATTGCAGTTATGGTTACACGAAGAAGAGAATTTTCGAAGCTACGCCTATCAACTATTCACAGATCATCCCATTTTGCGATGGGACAACTCGCCACACTACCCCAACATTTCGAGTGCGCCACATCACTTTCATAACGAGGCGGGAGAAGTTGGCGCTTCACCTCTTGCGGGAAAACCGCTGCAAGATTTAAAAAGCGTCTTGCGCGATATTGAAAAGTGGCTGTCCAAACGCGGCGCAATTTGAAAAATTCGATCCGACACATACCGTGTGAGTCACCGCCAATATCGGCTCCTTGCCTCCTTATCTTTTTTGGCTCCTTATCCTCAACGCCTCCGCGTGGTTCCGCAAATCTTCAATCTCGGCCAGCAATTCCGCATATCCGCTCTCGCGCTGAAAAGCTTCCGCGCTGTACTCCACCACACTCAAACGTTTGCAAAAATCCATGACCCCAAGCGGCGAGCCGAAGCGCGCCGTATGGCCTGCGGGCAGCGTGTGATTCGTGCCCGCGACATAATCGCCCAGCACTGCCGGAGAATATTCGCCCAAATAAATGCACCCGGCGTTGGTGATGCTCTCGGCAATCGCGCGCGGCACCGCGGTCATGATTTGCAAATGTTGCGGCGCGATGGCGTTAACCGCGACTGCTCCTTCCGCGAGCGAAGGCACGACGACCACGGCGCAACCGTTTTGCATCGCGGCGTGAACGATCTCCGCGCGCGCCACGGTTTCAGCAAGCGTTTGCACGCGTGCGGCAACTTGTTCCGCCAACGCCGCTGAAGTCGTGAACAACACGCCTTTCGCCGCGCTGTCGTGCTCGAGTTGCGCAATCAAATCACGCGCGATCCATTCGGCATTCGCGGTTTCGTCCGCGAGTATCGCGATCTCCGCGGGCCCGGCGAGGTTGTCGATATCCACCATGCCGTAAACTTGCCGCTTCGCCGCGGTGACATATACATTGCCGGGCCCGACGATCTTATCCACCTTCGCAATCGTCTCGGTGCCGAATGCGAGCGCGGCGATCGCATGCGCGCCGCCGGCTTGATAAACTTCGGTGACGCCCGCGGCTTGCGCGGCCACGAGCAAATGTTGATTCACGCCGTTCGCATGCGGCGGCGTGACCATCACGATGCGCTTCACACCGGCCAAGCGCGCGGGCAACGCGAGCATGAGCACAGTGGAAGGATAGAGCGCGCGCCCGCCGGGAACATAAATGCCCACGGAATTAAGCGGCACGATTCTTTGGCGCAACATGACGCCCTCGCGCTCAAATTGCCAGGAAGCATCAAGCTCGCGGATATGAAAAACGGTGATGTTGCGACTCACCACTTCCAGCGCGCGCAAAAATTCCGCAGCGACGTGCGCGCGCGCCTCGTCCCATGCGGATACCGGCACCGGCAAGTCTTCGGGCGTGAGAATCATGCCGTCATATTTATGAATGAAACTCAAAAGCGCCGGGTCGCCGCCGTGGCGCACCGCGTCGAGAATGCCGCGCACGGTGCGCGCCACCCGGTCGATTTGAAAATGATCCACGGCAAATAATTCTAGTAAAGCTTGTCGATCTTGCTGATCGTCGAATTTTAAGATTCGCACACTGTCCTCGTGTTTGGTTAAAAACGCCGGGCATAATAAATAAACGCGCGGCGACTTGCAAGCCGCGAGAATAAAGCACGGCGTCATGATTAGTATTTTGTCATTCGTGCCGGATGGCTATATTGCGCGCAAGATGAGCACTCGCATTTCAAAATCCGCCGCGCCGCTATTAGATGAAGCAGGCGCATTCCACGCAAACTTGTTGCGCTGGCTGGAGCAACAAGACGGCGCGCTGTTGTTGGAAACCACCCGCGTCACGAACGAGGAAACGCAGAGCTTGTTGTTCACGCAACCATGCAAAGTTGCGCAATGCCATGAACTCGCGGCGGTAAGTATAACCTTGCAAGAAATCGAGCACGCGTTGCGGGCAGGTTATTACGTCGCGGGCTTTCTAACCTACGAGGCCGGTTACGCGTTCGAGAAAACCTTGCCCACGCCGCGCTTGCCAGACGCGCCGTTGGTGTGGTTTGGAATTTATGAAACGCCGATAATCTATGATCATCGCGAGCGGCGTTTTGTCTGCGGCGAAGAAAAAGCGAGGGGCCTGCATGAACAACTTCGCCATGCTGCCGAAGAAGCCGCGGAAGCGAATCCGCAGCCCTCTTTGACAAAAGAAGAATACACGCGCGCTATCGCCGCGATTAAAAACCATATCGCGCGCGGCGACACCTATCAAGTCAATTTCACGTTCAAGCTAAAATTCCCCTTGCAGCATTCCGCGGCCGCTTGGTATCAACGTTTGCGGCGCGCGCAGCGCGTGAGCTATGCCGCGCTTTTATCTTTGCCCGAGCAGCACATTCTTTCTTTCTCGCCGGAGCTGTTCTTTCGTTTGGAGGAGCGGCGCCTCACGCTGCGCCCGATGAAGGGCACGGCGGCGCGCGGGCGCACTTTGGCCGAAGACGAAGAGCAGCGGCGCGCATTGTCGCGCTCGGAAAAAGAGCGCGCGGAAAATGTGATGATCGTCGATCTGCTCCGCAATGACGCGGGCCGCATCGCCGAAATCGGGAGCGTGCAGGTGCCGCGTCTCTTTGAGCTCGAGCGCTACGAAACCGTGTTGCAGGCGACCTCCACCATCACCGCGCAATTGCGCCCGGAAATCACGATTCCGGAATTGCTGCGCAGCCTCTTTCCTTGCGGCTCGATCACCGGCGCGCCGAAAATTCGCACGATGCAAATCATTCATGCGTTGGAGCACGAGCCGCGCGGCGTTTATACCGGCGCGATCGGCTATTTCGCGCCGCAGCGCAAGGCCGTATTTAATGTCGCGATTCGCACTGTTGTGCTTGATCACAAAAAAGGCGTCGCCGAAATGGGAATTGGCAGCGGCGTCGTGTGGGATTCCAAACCCGAAGCCGAGTACCGCGAATGCCTGCTCAAAGCGCGCTTCCTCACCGAGGCTCAAGAGGAGTTGCAACTGCTCGAAACGTTGCGTTGGGAGCGGTCGCGCGGCATTCCGCTTTTGCGTGAGCACCTGCAGCGCTTGCAAAACTCCGCGGCTTATTTTGATTTTGAATACAAAGAAGACACGGTGCTCGCCGCTTTGCAGCTTGCAGCGCAACGAGGAGAAGCAGAGCACTCAAGCGCGAACGTGTTGCGCCTTCGGCTCAAGCTGCATCGCAACGGCAAGTGCGAAGCCGCGGCCTCGCCGTTGGAAGATTTGCCCGACGTGCTAACGATAGGCTTCGCACAAGCAAGCACGCATTCGCACGACCGTTTTCTTTTTCATAAAACCACAAAGCGCGAGTTGTATGAGCGCGAACTTGAAACAGCGCAAACGCGCGGTTGGTTCGACGCGATCTTTATGAACGAGCGCGGCGAAGTAACGGAAGGCTGCCGCAGCAACGTGATCATCAAACTTCGAGGAGAATATTTCACCCCGCCGATTGCGTGCGGCGTGTTGCCCGGCGTATATCGCGCGCACTTGCTGGCAGCGCAGACGTTGCCGGTGCAGGAGAAGATTTTTTTTCGAGAAGAGCTGGAAACCGCGGAGGAAGTTTGGGTGTGCAATGCGTTGCGAGGGTTGCTGCGGGCGAGGTTGGAAGAATAATTTTGCACCACAATCTAAAAAGCGCGCCCTCCATCGTTGTCATCCTGAAAGGAACTTCCCTAGAACTTGCGACGCGCTTTAGCCCCTAGGACTCCTCCGGGCGCGAGGGAAGATTCTTTCAGAATGACAAGTTTCATTTGAGGCGTTACAGAACTAGGGATAATAAAACTCCACTTCGATTCTGCGATTCAATTTTCTTTCCAACGGGGTTTGATTGCAGGCCGGAATATCCTCCCCGCAATTGCGCCGGTTGAGCGCCATGGGCAGCGTTTCTCCAAACCCTTTGGGTTCGCCCGTGCGCGCCGCGATTTGTTGAAAGGCCTCGGGGTATTGCCCTTGCGCATAACGCAAAAAGCCTTGCTGAAAATCCTCGGCGCGGCGTTGCGACAAACGCAAGTTGATATCCGCCGGCCCGATCGCGCACGCATGCCCGGAAAAACGCATGCGCATATCCGGCTGCAGCAGCATGTAGTTGATATGCTTGAGCAGCTTCGCCCAGTAGAAATCATACATCGGCGCGGTGACGTTGAAACGAATCGGCCAGGACACGTGTTGCGCTTTCAGTTTCGGCTTGGCCCACAAATAGGTTGCGCGCGGCGCGGTGCGAAAGGTTCTCTGCAATGAATCCGTCACCACCAGCTCATACGCCGCGTTCTGATTTTGCCACGCGCTCGCCCGCTTGCCGTGCTCTTCCCATACGTACTCGCCCTGCAATCGCGCGCCACGCAGCAGCGCGGCGAGAGTTATTTCATCCTTCGCGGCGGCCGCCGCAATCTGCAAGACGCTTTCGCGCAACGGCACCGCGCCTTGAATCGTTGCCGTGAAAGCGACCGGCTGCGCCAACGTTTCGATTTCATCAAAGGCCACAAGCTCGAACAGCACGGCCTCGCTTTCCGGATCGGTGGTGATTTGCACATAACGCCGCTCGTGCGTGACCCAACGCGCATCGTCGGCCTGCGCCGGCGCGCGGCGCGCAGGCAACACCTGCCCCGGCAATATCTTAATCTGCGCCGTGACCGCGCCCAAACGCACCAACGAATCGCGCACCGCTTCCGCGCGCGCATACGCCAGCGTCACTTCCTGCTCGTTGGAGTTGGGGTCAACAAAGCCTTGCAACGCGATTTGCGTTTGCGGATGTTCTTTCATGCGGCGCGCCAAAGTTTGCAAGGGCGGCTCCAAATACCAGCGGCGCACATAATCCGCGGCGATCTCCGTGCTGCCGGCTTCGAAACAAACTTCGGGGATGAACGGCACTTCATAGGCGTCGCGCGCGAGCACGAACGCGGTCACGGTGTCGCCGGCCGCGAATCGGCCTTTGGGAATCGTGTAAAATTTCGCTCCGCGTCGTTGGCCCGGCGCGCTCTTTTTAAACACGAGTTGCTCTTCATCGACAAGCGCGAGCACGTGATGCAAACCGTGCCGCGGCGTCTTCCATTCGAACGCGAGCGTTTGCTCCGCGCCCGGCTGCAAATCTGCCAGCACGCTGCGGCCAATGAGTTGGCGCGTGCCGCTCCCGCCGTTCCCGTTGCTCGTCGTTACCGCATACCGGTTTTGGGCCGCGGAAGAATCATACAACGCGAGCGTCAGCTCCGTAATCTTGCGCAGCCCCGTGTTCGCAATCGTGACGTGAATCTTGCCCTGATACTCGTCCTCCGTAATCCACGGATGATACTCAAACGTGATCGCCTTGATTTCCACCTCCGGCGCGGTGACTTGAAACATATTGAGGCGGCGCCGTTCATTGCCGATCACCCGCACGTGTTCATCAGAATCATAAGCCAGCACGCTCCAAAAATATTTTCCGCTGCGCAGCGGCGTCACCAGATAATTCGTGGCCGCGAGTTTTTGCTTGACGCGAAAAATGCTTTGCGCCGGTTGATTAAAAAACTCCGCGGCGTTGCGCTCGGCGAGCATAACGGCTTGCGCGAGCGCAAGGCTATCTTGATCCACGAGCACCACATACCGCGTGTCATCATACAAATCCGGATCGCGCGTCGGCTCCCACGCAAGCCGCACGCTGTCGCTCTCGATCCGCGCGCCATAAGCCGGACCGCCCCAGCCAAAACTTTCCGGGCCGATCGTGTGATGCGTAATGCCGCCGCGATAAGGCCGGCTGAAGAGCAGATTATCCTCCGCCGCGGCGAGATCGAAACGCAGCGCATGATTGCGCCCGGGCAGCGCGCTGTGCAGCGGCATCTTGTGATCGTCAAAGCGAAAGCTCACGCCAAACGCAATCGGGCTGATGAGGCGATTCTCAAAATCATAGCCGCCGCGCAACGACACGATTTGATTCCACGAGATCTCGCTACCGAAACTGAATTGCCCCGACTCCTTTTGCGTGCGGTGATAATCGAGCGCGAATTGCATTTGCAAACCATTATGCGCGCCGGCATTGAACGCAAGGCCCGTGCGCCACGTGCGCGGCAGCGGCGTTTTGTGCGCAATGAACTTCAACGGCGGGCCGAGGTGCGTGAACGCCACGCCCACGGAAAGAATGCCGTGCTCCAACACGCCGCCGGATTTCAGCAGCGCAAATCTTTTGGTGCGATACAACACGCCCACGTCCGCCATCCACGCGTGCGCGTCATACTGCGCAAGCTTGCTCGCGAGATATTTCACGTTCGCGCCGATTGCAAACTGTTGCCGCGCGAGTTGAAACGGCTGCCCCATGCTCAAAGCAAAGAGCGCGTCGCTCGCGGAAGCTTGCGGCGTTGCGCGTTGCGAGCTGTCAAACTCCGGCACGCCTTGATACGCCATGCCGAGGCCGATACGAAAATGCGGACTCCACGGCATGCGCACGCGCCGGCCGTAAAAAACGGAAGCGCTATACACATCCGCAATCCAGCGCGAATAACTCGCGGACCATTGCCATTCCCGCAAGAAGCCTGCGGCGCCGGGATTCGCATACACGGTGTAAAGCTCGTCGATCACGCCCGTGCTGCTGCTCGCGAGACCTTGCTGCCGCGGCCCGGGCATGAGGCGCAAGAACGAAGCGCCGTGGCGGATTTGCGCGTGGAGCAGTTGCGGCGCGAGAAGCATGACGATGAAGCATGTGATAAAGATTGCAAAGGAACTCATCCCCCGGCCCCTTCTCTTAAAAAGAGAAGGGGGGAAAAGCTGGTGCGCGCGCTGAAAGTTTATTTTCTTCCAAGAAAAAATACGCATCAAAAATTCGAACCGCGACTCCCCCTTCTCTTCCCAAGAGAAGGGGGCCGGGGAGATGAGTTCAACGCGCACACAACAATTCCCCCCTTGAGGGGGGCTAGGGGGGTGTGCTTGCGAACTCAAAGCCTCTTCTGTGCGCCGAACGACACCCCCCTGGTTCCCCTCAAGGGGGGAATGTTTCTGAAATGGTTTCGTGCTCATATGCTCAAACCGTGAAATGAAATTCTTCATCGAACGATGATCACTTTTTTCAAATTCTCATACTCGCCCGCGCGCAGCAACACGAGATACACGCCGCTGCCCACCACGCAACCGTTCTCCGCAATCACGCCGTTCCACACGTGCACGTTCCAACCCGCGTTGTATTCCCCCTCCGCGAGTTTGGTCACGTAATGCCCGGCAAGATCGTAAACCTCCAAACGCGCTTTGCGATTCGAGCTGAGTTTGAAGTTGATGTTCAACCCGTTCTCGCGCTCCGGCTCATACACATTGCGATCAAGCGTCATGTCATTGCCGCTTTGCACGAGCACGCTCGCGCTCGCATTGGCGAAACGTTGCAACCGGTCGCGCGTGCGGATTTCGAAACGCAACTCTTCCTGCTTGGCCGCGGTCACGAGGCGCGTATCGTTGAACGAAGGCTCAACGTCATGCCAAACGTTCGGCGCGAGTTGCGAATGCGCCGCGATGAACGCATCAGCGAATAACGAGTCGATGTCGCCGTTTGCAAAGTAAACCCACAAGTCCCACGCACTGATGACGTCGAGCACTTGCACGCGCACGAAAATTTTCTCGCCGACATTCACCACCGGCGGGCGCGCTTCAATGCGCGGCGTGAGCAATGGCGGCAACGGCTTCACGATATTGCGCACCGTATCGCTCGCGGTGACACGGCTCAAGGCGCGGTCGAGATTGTCCGCGGCCGCGGTTATTTTGTTGATCAAAAAATTCGTGCCCACGGGCATGACGCTCGGCACCGTCGCATCGAAAGCAAACGAGCGGCGAGTGCGCGGCGCGAGATTGCCCAATGCCCAACGCACGGAATCGCGATGTGCAAAGCTTGGCGTTGGTTGAAAATTACTCCCCGCAATCGAGCCGGGCAGGAAATCGACGAGCCGAACGTTCAGCGCCTCGTTATCGCTTTCGTTGCTCACGGTGAGCGTATAGCAATACGTCTCGCCCGTGCGCGCAAAGCGCAACGTGTCGTTGCCGCTGACAGCGAATGAATCCGTTCTCGCGGTTTGCCAAACGCGCAGCACTGCTTGCGGAACCGGCGGCGATGGCCGAACCACGCGCACGGTGTCGAATGCCACGTTGTTCGCGGGCGTGGTGTCATTCGCAAAGAACAGCATTGCTTCGCTTGATAGAAG
>CAYNDW010000067.1:0-14765 GCA_964395375.1 uncultured Cytophagia bacterium | reverse complement strand
GACACGATCTGAGAAGTTTGCGCGATTACCGAATTTGATGGTCAAAACTCATTAGATCTATTGAAGGTTCTTTCAGAATGACAATGACAAAGTGGTGCGATTCATTTTCGCCTCTTTCGCAAGCGCTTTCTCCGCCGACTTTTGCATTTGCCCGATACTGCGGAAATGTTATATTCGCGGCACTCGCACAATGCCATTTTTTTCGATAAAAACGCAGACCTCTCCCATGCCCAAACCTCCGGTCCATATCAAATCCTATCTCGGCGATGATGCGATCTTTTTCATGCGCCATGAAATCCGTGCCGCGGGCGGCAACGAAGTCTTCTTCGTCGGCAAGGTCAATTCCGAAGGCATGGTCGAAAACGTGAGCGTGGTCGCGCGCGGCAATAAAGACATGGTTCCCGCGATCACCAACAACGTACACACCGGCGACGCAGTCATTCACAATCATCCTTCCGGCGGCTTACAGCCTTCCGACGCCGACGCCGTGATCGCTTCGCGCTTGGGCAATGAAGCGATCGCGTTTTACATCGTCAACAACCGCGTTTCGGAAATTTACGCCGTGGTCGAGCCGCAAAAGCAGAAGCAACTTGTCAAACTCGCGCCGGAAAAACTTGCGGCCTTTCTCGGAGAGAATGGGCCGCTCGCACAGCGGCTCGAAAATTACGAAGCGCGTGTGCCGCAACAAACCATGCTCAAGCACGTGGCCGAGGCTTTTAATGAAAATAAAATCGCCGTGATTGAAGCGGGCACCGGCACCGGCAAAACGCTCGCGTACTTGCTGCCCGCCATCGAATGGAGCGTGCGCAATCGCGAGCGCACCGTGATCGCAACCGGCACGATCAATTTGCAAGAGCAGCTTATCAACAAAGACATTCCTCTTTTGCAATCCGCGCACGAGCTTAAGTTTCGCGCCGTGCTCGTGAAAGGCCGCACCAACTACGCGTGCCGCCGCAAGCTGCTCGAAGTGTCCACGCAACTCGAAATGTTTTCCGACGCGAGCCAGCAAAACGAATTGCAGATGATCGTCGAATGGGCGAAGAAAACGACCGACGGCAGCAAGTCCGATCTCGGCTTCATCCCGAACGAGATGGTGTGGGAGAAAATTCAATCCGAGAGCGACACCACGCTGCGCGCGAAATGCCCCTTCTACAACGAGTGCTTTTTTTATAACGCGCGGCGCCGCGCGGCCACCGCGGATATTCTCGTGGCGAATCATCATCTGCTCTTTGCCGATCTCGCGGTGCGCAGCGAATCCGGCGGCAACTCGGAGGTGGCGGTGCTGCCGAAATACCATCGCATCATTTTGGATGAAGCGCACGACATCGAAGACGTGGCCTCTTCGTACTTCGGCGCGGCCACGAGCTATCACGCGTTCTTGCGCGTGCTCAACAAGCTCTATCGCCTCAAAGACGGCAAAACCCTCGGGCTGCTCCCGTTCGCGTTGGGCAAGCTGCAAAAGGAGTCGCACAAGCTCACGGACGCGCTCTTCAAAAAATTTTACGAGCGCATCGAAGGCCTGTGCGCGCCTTCGATGCAAAACGTCGAACATCATCTGCGCGAGACCATGGAGCGCCTCTTCGTCTGGGGCGCGAAGCAGCGCAAAGACGAGTATGCCGAAATCAAACTCCGCCTCAAACCGAGCGTCACGCGCGATAGTTTCTTTCAGGACATTCTGCAGAAGCAGGCCAAGCCTTTTCTCAACGCGCTGCAATCTTGCACCGAAGAGCTGACAAAGCTCAATCCGCTCTTTGACAACGCCGAGCATTTCATCGGCGAGGAGGCCGCCTCGCTCGCGGTGGATATCAACGCGCAAACGAATCGCTTGCTCGAGATGGGAGAGAAGTTCAAACAAGTGCTCTTCAGCAACGACGAGCACACGGTGCGCTGGTTGGAGCTGAAAGAGTCGCGCTTCGGCAACATCGTGCGCTTGTACAGCGCGCCGCTCGACATCTCCGAGCTCATGCAAAAGGCCGTGTTCAAAGCCTTTCCCACCGTGGTGCTGACTTCGGCAACACTGGCCGTGGGAAAGTCATTTCAATTTTTAGAGGAACGCCTCGGCTTGCGCGGCATGGAAGAAGAACGGCGATTGACGATCAAACTCGACTCGCCGTTTGATTATCAGCGCCAAGTTCTCGTCGCGATTCCGACTGACATTCCCGCGCCCACCGAAGGCTCGTACACGGCTGCGTTGAAAGAGTTGCTCGCGCGCACGCTCGATATTTCGCAAGGCCGCGCGTTCATTCTCTTTACTTCGTATAGCTTGCTCAATCAAGTTTATAACCAGCTCGCGCCGGAGTTGAGCGCGAAGGGCATGCTTGTGCTCAAACAAGGCGGCGAGAATCGCCATCGCTTGTTGGAGCGCTTCAAAGCGCAAGTCGGGTCCGTGCTCTTCGGCACCGATAGTTTTTGGCAAGGCGTGGACGTACACGGCGAGGCGCTCGAATGCGTGATCATCCCGCGCTTGCCGTTTCGCGTGCCGAGCGAGCCCATCATCGAAGCGCGCGTGGAAGCCATTGACAAAGCCGGCGGCAATTCTTTCATGGAGTTTTCCGTGCCGCAGGCCGTGATCAAATTCAAACAAGGCTTCGGCCGCCTCATTCGCCGCAAGTCCGACTTCGGCGTGATCGCGATTTTCGACAACCGCATCGCCACGAAATTCTACGGCAAACTTTTTATGGAGTCCTTGCCCGAATGCCGCATTGCCGCGGGCGAGAGCGAGGAGGTGTTTGAGGAGATGAGGAAGTTTTATAAGAGGCAGAGAGGATGAGGCGGGTGTGAGAGATTTGGTTGTTGGGTATTGCTGCATGAAAGCATTGGGGCTTTATGCGAACCGCCCATTGCAACGTCATTCGGGAAGAACCCTCCCTAGCGCTTGAGACGAATCCGAATCCTGGCATAATGACCGCACGACCAATCTTCTTGTTCGCGAAGGAGCCAGCGGTCATAGGAAGAACTATTGCCAACGCACACTAATTTTCATTTGAGCGCAGATGATTCTGCTGGAAAGAACTTTTGCGAAACCGTGATAGCGAGCGCTATGACTTTAAATCGGCGGCTCCTCAAAATTGTCATTCAGAAGGAATCCTTTTTAGTGCTTGGTACAACGGCGAAATAGACTTTATTGCCAGTGCTTAAAAAGATTCCTTCTGAGTGACATCGTTTTGTGGGGAGGCCGGACGCAACTTTCAAGGCAAATCATCTGCACTCTTTTCATTTTAACGAGGAGGGCCTTCATGTACGCCAAAGCCTTATCCTATTTGCAAAAAATGTTGGGGCCGCAGGCCGCCTTTCGCGAGGGGCAATGGGAAGCGATCAGCGCGGTCATCAATCAACGCAAGCGATTGCTCGTGGTGCAACGCACGGGCTGGGGCAAGAGTCTCGTTTATTTTTTAGCCACGCGCCTTTTGCGCGAGCAAGGCAAAGGCCCGAGCTTGCTCGTCAGTCCGTTGCTCGCGCTCATGCGCAACCAAATTCTCATGGCGGAAAAAATCGGCGTGCGTGCGGCCACGATCAACAGCGCAAACGCGAATGAATGGCAAGAGATCGAAGCGCGCTTCCTCGCCGATGAAGTCGATCTTCTCATGATCTCGCCCGAGCGTTTGAACAACGCGCGTTTTCTCGAAAAAATTTTGCCCGCCATGCAAAATCGTCTCAGTCTGTTCGTGATCGATGAAGTGCACTGCGTCTCGGATTGGGGCCACGATTTTCGCCCCGATTATCAACGCCTCGTGCGCATCGTCAAGCTTCTGCCGCAAAGCGTGCCCGTCATCGGCGTGACCGCAACGGCGAATGACCGCGTGGTGCAGGATGTGGTCGAACAGCTTGGCAATGATCTCGAAATCGTGCGCGGCCCGCTCATGCGCGAAGGCTTGCGTCTGCGCAATATCGTGCTCTCCGATCAAGCCGAGCGGCTCGCGTGGCTCGCGGAAAATCTGCCCAAGCTACCGGGCAGCGGCATTATCTATTGCCTCACCGTGGCGGACAGCAATCGCGTGGCGCACTGGCTGCAACAACAAGGCTTGGACGTGCGCGCCTATCACGCGGACATTGCCGACGAGGAGCGCATCGCCTGCGAAGAGGCTCTGCTCAAAAATGAAGTCAAAGCTTTGGCCGCGACCGTCGCGTTGGGTATGGGTTTCGACAAACCGGATTTGTATTTCGTGATTCACTTTCAAAGGCCGGGCAGCGTCGTGGCGTATTATCAGCAAGTGGGCCGCGCCGGCCGCGCATTGAAAAGCTCCGTCGGTATCTTGCTCGCGGGCCGCGAGGACGATGACATCCAAGAATATTTCATCACCTCCGCGTTTCCACCGCCGGAAGTGATGGAAGGCGTGCTGCATGCTTTGGTGCGCAGCAACGGCTTGACGATGGCCGAGCTGCAAACGCGCATCAATGCCTCGTTCAGCGTGTTGGAAAAAGCGCTCAAGCTTTTGTTGATCGAAGGCGCGGTGTCACAAGCCAAAAACGTTTATCATCGCACGGCCAATCCGTGGCAGCCGAATGATGCGCGCTATGCCGCGGTCACGCAAGTGCGCCGGCACGAGCTGCGGAAGATGCGGGAATACGTTCACAGCAAAGAATGTCTCATGGCGTTTCTCGGCCGCGAGCTTTCCGATACTCTCGCGCAAGCTTGCGGGCGTTGCTCGAATTGCAGCACGCCCAAGCTGCCCGATCATGCGTTGAATCCGCAGCTCACTGTGGAGGCCGTAAAATTTTTGCGCGGCGAATATCAAGTCATTGCGCCGCGCGTGCGATGGCCGTTCGCGCTCGAGCCTGAAGGCAAGCGCGCGATTCCAAAGGAATGGCAACTGCAACCGGGCCGCAGCTTGTGCATTTACGGCGACGCGGGCTGGGGGCGCTTGGTCACGCAAGGCAAATATCACGAGCATCATTTCAGCGACGAGTTGGTGGCGGCCTCGGCGAAGTTGATCGCAAACGATTGGCGGCCTGAGCCTTTTCCAAAATTTGTTGCGGCCGTGCCTTCGTTGCGCGCAAGCACTTTGGTGAAAGATTTTGCCGCGCGTCTCGCGCACGCGTTGCAGATTCCGTTTGCCGACGTTATCAAAAAAATTAAAGAGACCAAGCCGCAGAAAGAGATGGCGAACAGCGCGCAACAGGCAACGAATCTGCTCGAAGCCTTTGCGGTGATTGCGCCGGCGCCGGAAGGCCCGTGCCTTTTGGTCGATGATATTTTCGACTCGCGCTGGACGTTGACGGTGATCGGCTATCTTCTCGCCAAAAACGGAGCAGCGCCGGTTTATCCTTTCACGCTCGCGAAGGCTTCGGATCGCAGAAAGTTGGATTGAGAATCGTAGCCCTGCTCCCTTGTGGGGCATTGATGGAACACTGAAGTTCGCTGCATCACCAGCCGCCCACAAGGGGCTGGGACTACGATGATGCGGGAAAACGAATCCTAAATATTTTTTCTGGGAGTAAAAACGACATGAGCACAATATCATTTACGAACGACGCCCACACTCTCATCATGGCGTGTTCCTATGTGGGCTTGAATCCCAAAGGCGATTTGTCGCCGCTTACTTTGAAAGAGTGGAACGCGCTCGCGGCGAAGCTCGTGCAATCGCAACTCAAAACGCCGGGCGCGATGTTGGGACTCTCGGCGGAGGCTTTGCAAAGCGAGCTTGCGCTTTCACTTTCAGAGGCGCAGCGTCTTGCGGCATTGTTGGAGCGCGGCGCGGCAGTCGCGTTCGAGTTGGAAAATTTGATGAACGCTGGCATTCGCCTCGTCACGCGCGCGGAGGAACATTATCCCTTTCGTTTGAAAGAGAAATTGAAGGCGCAAGCGCCGCCGGTTTTATTTTATGCCGGGCCATTGGAGCTCGCGCAGCACGAAGGCATTGCCATCGTCGGCTCGCGTGCGGTCGATGCTGCGGGCGCGGAATTTACCGCCAGGCTCGCGGAGCTCTGCGCGCGCCAGCGTTTGAGCGTGATTTCAGGAGGCGCCAAAGGCGTGGATATCGTTTCGATGAAAACCGTTTTGGAAAACGGCGGCAAGAGCGTCGGCGCGATGAGCGATTCGTTGGCGAAAAAAATCCGCGAGCGCGAGGCGCGCGAATACCTTTTTGAGGAGCGGCTGCTCTTGCTTTCGCCTTTTCATCCCAACGCGCCGTTTAACGTGGCGAACGCGATGTCGCGCAACAAGCTCATCTACGCGCTCGCGGATTATGCCGTGGTGGTCGCGAGCGATTTGGAAACGGGCGGCACGTGGGCCGGCGCCACCGAGAATCTGCGCAAAGCCTACGCGCCCATGCTTGTGCGCAGCGAAATCGATGCGCCGCAAGGCAATCGCGCTTTGGTTGGAAAAGGAGCTGCGCCGCTCGCGGGCTGCGAGTTGGAGCAGTCGGATTTTGATTTGCGTCAACTCTTCGCGCAAAAATCTTTCTCAAATGCAGCACCCGTGCCTGACACAAATCAACAACTAGGCTTGTTCGAAGCTTGAGCTAGAATCCGCGCTTGGCTTTCATCGCCAAAATTCTTATCATTTGCCATGACGAACATCGACAACATTCACGATAATTTTTTCCGAAAGGTCTTGTCCGAGGTTGCCAACGCCCGTACTTTTCTGCAAGCGCACTTGCCCGAAGGCTTGCAACAGGAGCTTGACTTGAGCGAGATCACGCTTGATCCGACGTCGTATATTTCCGAAGCGTACAAAGAAGCTTTTTCGGACGTGGTCGTGAAATGCCGTATGAAAGCCAAGGATACGCCGGTCGACGTCTATATTCTTTTCGAGCACAAATCGTTTCCGGATAAAAAGGTCCTCATGCAGTTGTTGCGGTACATGCATCTCATGTGGGAGAAAGACGGCGACGAGAAAAAGCCGTTGCGTATCATTGTTCCATTTGTATTTTATCACGGCAAGGATCCGTGGCGGCTTCCGCGACGGTTCGTGCAGCAATTTCCGGCGACGGAAAGAGTGAAAAAGTTTTTGCTCGACTACGAATACATTCTCTTTGACACGAATGCGTGGGATTGGGAAGCCGAGAGCAACCAGCCCTTGAAGCAAAACGTATTTCTGCTTTCAGCGCTGTTGTTGATGAAGGCCGCGTTTCAACAGAACGTGGAGATTATACGGCAAGTTTTTCAGTTGTGGAATCAAATGGGTTTCGTGGCGGAAACGGATCGCATCAACTTTTTGATGATTTATATCGTCGAAACGCATGACATACCCGCGCCCGAATTGACGAAAATGTTGGAAGAAAGCCAAATCATAGGAGAAGAAACCATGCCCACATTAGCGCAAAGATGGAGAGAAGAAGGCAAGGAGCAGGGAATGCAACAGGGAATGCAACTAGGCCATCTTCTCGGCAAGCAAGAAGCGTTGATTATGCTCTTGGTCAATCGTTTTCAAATGACCGAAGCGGAAAAGCAGTTCATCGCGGCAGTAAATGAGGCGGACAAGCTGAACGCCGCTTTGCAATTGGTCATCACGGCAGACTCAAAGGAAAAAGTTTTGAGCGTTCTGAAGAACGGCTCGTCTGCTTGAGCGCGAGCCGTTGCTTCTTCCGTTACGATTAAACGCCCCAGCGCCGCTATTCTATTCTTTGCTCCCGTGGGCAAATACAGTCATGACGATGAAGTTTTTTTACTCGCTGACGACTCTCAGGCCCTGAGCTTATGTCCTCCCAAACGATTCGTAACGGTAGCTCTCGCCCGCGCAAACGTCTGTGCCACCTCTGGGCTTTTCTAGCTTGCCCATTCCTCCTCTTCGCCCAAATTTCTCTAATCAAATTCGAACATCTCGGCCTCGAACACGGCCTTTCACAAAGCACGGTGTACTGCATCCTCCAAGATCGGCAAAGCTTCATGTGGTTCGGCACGCAAGGGGGGCTGAATAAATACGACGGCTACAAATTCACCGTGTATCAAGAAGACGTCTTCGATTCCACCTCGCTCGCGCAGAATGTCAACAACGTCATGTGTGAAGACCATACCGGCACACTTTGGTTTGGCAGCATGAATGCAGCCGTGCTCAATCGCTTCGAGCGCGAGACCGAAAGCTTTACTCGTTTCAAGCACGACCCAAATAATCCACACAGCCTAAGCAACGGCGGGGTTTCCGCCATCTATGAAGACCATACTGGAACGCTCTGGGTGGGAACCAGTAATGGTCTTAATAAATTTGACCGTGAGCAAGAGCAGTTCACTCGGTTTCAATTCGATCCCAAAGATTCCACGAGTCTGCATGGCTATTCGGTTTTTTCAATCTACGAAGACCGAAGCGGTACGCTTTGGATTGGCACGGGGCGATGGCTCAACAAGTTTGATCGAGAGCAAGAACAGTTTGTTCATTATGAACACGATCCGCAACATCCTCGGAATCGCAAAGCCAGGCAAATTACTTCGATTTTTGAGGATCGCGGTGGAGCGTTATGGCTAGGCTCGGAAGGCGCGGGCCTGAAGAAGTTTGATCGAGAGAATGGGCTTTTTACTAGTTTCTTCCACGACCCGATGAAGCCCCACAGTCTCAGCAGCGACAGCGTCGAGGCGATTTACGAAGATCGTTCCGGCACGCTTTGGATTGGAACGTGGAATGGATTGAATCTTTTTGATCGTGTAGAAGAACGATTTATCCATTTCTTGCCCGACCCCAAGAATCCTCACAGCCTCAAAGACAAAGTCATCTGGGACATTTATCAAGACCGCTCCGGCATTCTCTGGATCGGGACTTTTATGGGGGGCGCCAACAAAGTGGATCGCAACAAAGAGCAGTTCACCCAAATTGCTCATGACCCCGATAATCCTCACAGTTTAAGCGACAATGGCGCCCAAGGCTTTTACACGGATCATACCGGTACGCTTTGGGTGGGAGCTGGCAATGGACTGAATCGCTTCGATTCCAACACGAAACAATTTACTTCGTTGGTCCACGATCCGAAAAACTCCAACAGTCTTTGCGACAACAATGTTGACGTTATTAACGAAGACTATCTTGGTATGCTCTGGCTGGGAACCAATAAAGGACTCGACAAGTTTGATCCGACTCAAAAACGATTCACGCATTACGTCCACGACCCCAATAACCCACACAGCCTCAGCAGTGATCTTATTGTCGTGATTTATGAAGATCGCGACCACGTGCTTTGGATCGGTACCTTTGGCGGCGGCCTTAACAAATTCGACCGCGAGCAAAATCGCTTCACTCGCTTTGTCTATGATGCTGAAAATCAGAACAGCATCAATGGCAATTATGTGTGGGCCGTTTGCGAAGATTCCCTCGCGCGTAATATCCTGTGGATCGCTGCGGATGGCCTCAACCGCTTTGATCGTGACACCGAACGCTTTACCCGTTTCGTCAATGATCCGAAAAATCCTCGCAGCCTCAGCCATGACTACGTGGGGCCGCTGTGGGTTGATCGTCGCGGAACATTGTGGGTTGGAACGTTGGGCGGCGGACTCAATCGCTTTGATAATGAGACTGAACAATTTTCCCATTTTACGACAAAAGACGGTCTCCCAGATAATCAAGTTTGCGGAATAATAGAAGATGATCACGGCCGTTTGTGGTTGAGCACCGGCAACGGGCTGTCCCGCTTTGATCCAAAAACCAAAACTTTTCGGAACTATGATGTCGCGGATGGGCTGGCCAGCAATTCGTTTGTCATGCCCAGCCAACATGAAAGCGCTGACGACGAAATGTTTTGGGGAAGCGACAACAGCGGCTTCACGAGGTTTCATCCTGACAGCATCAAAGACAATCCCTACATTCCGCCGGTTGTTATCACGGCGTTCAAGCGCTACAACACGGATGATGCCAAAGGCATTGCCATAGAAGAAAAGGGCATCTCAGCTAAGAAAGAAATTTCGGTTTCATACAAAGACAACGTTTTGAGTTTTGAATTCGCGGCATTGAGTTATCGCAACACGTTCAAGAATCAATATGCCTACAAGCTCGAAGGCTTTAGCGATAATTGGATTCAACTCGGCGCCAAGCGCGAGATCACGTTTACGAATCTCGATCCCGGCGAATACACGTTGCGCGTGAAAGGCTCGAACAACGACGGTGTGTGGAACGAAGCAGGCACGTCGCTGAAGATCACCGTCACGCCGCCGTGGTGGCAAACGCGTTGGGCTTATGCTTGTTTTCTCGTGCTCTTCGGCGCAGCGCTTTATGGTTGGCGGCGTTATGACTTGAACCGCATCCATCTGAAAAATCAATTAAAGCTGGAGCATGTTGAAGCCGAAAAGATGAAGGAACTGGATCATCTCAAATCGCGCTTCTTCGCCAACCTCTCGCACGAGTTCCGCACGCCGCTCACGCTCATTCTCGGGCCGTTGGAGCAGTTACAAACTGAGGAATTCAAGGGCAATGTTAAGGAAGCGTATGCAATGATGTTGCGCAATGGTCAACGCTTGTTGCGGTTGATCAATCAATTGCTCGATCTTGCGCGGCTCGAAGCTGGAAGAATGACACTGCAAGCACGGCCGGAGAATATCGTCGGCTTTCTCAAAGGCCTCGTGCTTTCGTTCGCTTCCGCCGCAGAACGCAAGCGCATCGCGCTGAGTATTTCTGCTGAAGAAGAAGCTCTCATCATCTATTTTGATCGAGACAAGTTGGAGAAGATCGTTTCGAATCTGCTCTCGAATGCGCTGAAGTTCACGCCGGAAGGAGGGCGAGTTGATGTCGTTGTGAGGTCGTCGCAGAATAACACCCCCCTTAATCCCCCCTCAAGGGGGGACTTCAGCAATGTCCCCTCATCGGAGAGGGAGAAAAATGCAATTCCCCCCTTGAGGGGGGCCAGGGGGGTGTTGCCCCAATTCATGGAGTTCTCCGTCTCCGACACAGGGCCAGGCATTCCGGTAGAACAGCGTGAAAAAATCTTCGACCGCTTCTATCAAGTCGATCCCTCGCACACGCGGGAGCACGAGGGCACCGGCATTGGGTTGGCGCTCACGAAAGAGTTGGTGGAATTGCATCACGGCGAGATTCTCGTTCAAAGTGAAATTGGGCAAGGCACGACTTTCATCGTGCGGCTGCCGCTTGGGAAGGAGCATTTGAGGCCGGAGGAAGTAATCAGTGATCAGTTATCAGTGACCAGTTTGCTAAGCACGAAGATCGAGGATTGAAGTTAGAGGATCGAGAATCGAAGATGAAGGATCGAACAACCAGCATCGAGGATCAAGGATCGAGCATCCAGCAACAAGCGACCAGCAACGAGCAACAAGCTGACGAAACCATCGTGCTCGTCGTCGAAGACAACCGCGACGTGCGGGCGTACATTCGACAATATCTTGAACCCGCTTATAAAGTGATCGAAGCGGTAGATGGTATCGACGGCGTGCAGCAAGCTTTGGAAATCATTCCCGATCTGATCATCAGCGACGTGATGATGCCCAAACGCGACGGCAACGAGTTGTGCCGCATTCTGAAAACCGACGAGAAGACCAGTCACGTGCCGATCATCATGCTCACCGCCAAGGCCGATCGCGACAGCAAAGTGCAGGGCTTAGAAACCGGCGCGGATGATTATCTGATCAAGCCTTTCGACTCGAAAGAGTTGCTGGCGCGCGTGCATAATCTCATTAAGCAACGGCAACAACTGCGCGAGCGCTTCAGCCGCGAAATCATTTTGAAGCCGCAGGACATTGCCATTACATCCATGGACGAAAATTTTCTCAACAAAGTCAAAGCCGTAGTGGAAAAACATTTGGGCGAGGAAGAGTTCGAGATGGAAGATTTAGGCCGCGAGGTGGGGATGAGCCGGTCGCAAATTCACCGTAAGCTGCGCGCGCTTACAAATCAGACGCCCAGCCAATTCATTCGCTCCATGCGATTAGCGCGTGCGGTAGCATTGCTCAAACAAAACGCGGGAACGGTCGCGGAGATTGCGTATCAAGTGGGGTTCGGCAGCCAAGCTTATTTCACCAAATGCTTTCACGAGCAGTTTGGCTGCGCGCCGAAGGAGTATGTGAAGAATCAACAGTTCTTGCCGTAACGGGATTTCTTTCGGCAAGTTAAGGCAACCGCAAAAGGCGCTTGCCATGCCAAACAACAATGATCTGAACTTTTCTGAGCCTTGATCGAAGGCGATAGACGACACGATAATTGCCATGGAGCAATTCACGTCGAGTCGGGGTGCCAAACTCCGGAACGACGCGACCTAAATAGGGCGAGTGTTTGAGCAAGCCCACTTTTTGAAAAATTTGTTGGCGAAATTTTTCCGCGGCCACAGGCTTATCCTGCGCAACGTATTTGACGATCTGGCTTAACGACCGTTGCGCCGTTTTGGTCCATTCGATCTCGTATTCTTTGGGCGCTGGGCTACTTTGGTCCATCCCTTCGACTCCCTCTCGAATTGTTCGTGCGAGATGACTTCACCGCGATCAGCCTCCGCTTCAGAAGCGAGAATGGTTTCGTGAAAGGCAATTCGCTCCAGTAAATACTCATATTCCGCGATATCGATCAGAACCCCCGCGGCTTTGCCCTTATTCGTCAAAAAAATGGGGCGACGTGTTCTCTGCACGTCTTTTAAAAATTTTGCCGTGTGCCCTCCTAGTTGACTGATCGGTCGAATATCTTCCGAAGGCAGCAGATAGTGCATGATTCGTTCTCCTTGCGTTTGCGCCGAGGGGCGGTTCATTTGCATGCGCGAAATATAAAGACTCGACGCCACGCCCACAAGCGCCATTTCAAATAATTTCTTATAGCTCTCTGTTCGCCCTGTCCGTTCGCCGAACCACTTAAGAACCGCGGCCCCCACTTTGCGCGAGCATTTCTCCCCACCCGACATAAGTGAAAACCTTAATGATCAGAGTTGTAGATTTCATCGGCGGGAAGAATGGCGTTGAAATCTGCGGCGTCTTGGGTTATATGGGAATTATCATTCAAAGATTGAAGTCAAATATCACCCGTCCGAATTTTTTCGAGCAGCGCTACGTCTTCCAAGTCGATCTTGCGGCCGGCGGCGCGCTTGAGAACGAGGAGATCCTCCAATGTCACCAAATTGATCGGCACGCCCTTGACCTCGGCGACTTCGCGCCTTTGCCACATCGCTTCAAAGTCCATCCCCTTCACCTCAGTTAGAATATCAATCCGCAAGTAATCTTCGAAAATGGTGACTTTGGTCTTGAGCAAATCTTCCGGCGTGGTCAAATAAGCCGTGCCGAAGCGCAGGCTTTTCATGACCTCGAGCATCGCTTCGCACGTGGCAAGCTCGGGCACGATGGCGAGATCCAAATCCTTGGTGAAGCGAGGAATGCCGTGCATGATCGCGGCAAATCCGCCGATCATGAGATATTTAATCTTCGCTTCGTGCAGTGCGCGCAGCAAATCGAGGTACTTTTGTAGCATGTTGTTCCTTTAATGATTGTTGCGCCAACAAAGCAAACTCGATCGCGCCGACCATTTGTTCGAACCGTTCGCCGGGCGTGAATTGCAGAAATCCGCGAATCTTGGCTTCCATGGTTTCATGCTCGAAGCCGTGATGGATTTTGGGTTGAAGCGGCATGGTTTCTCCATTGCGAAACATAAAGAGGCTTTCTGTTTAGGCAAAATTAAGCATTCCTGCCCGTGCAAACAAGCAGCATTTCCCCCAATTAATCACCCAACCCGGGCCGTGCGACATAAGTTAAAACCTTTGCGACATACGTGAAAGATTTCTCCTCGGCGATTTGATAGCTTGGCGAAAGGCTTTTTCTCACCAATTATCAACAGGAGGAGTCGCTATGAAGTCGAAACTGTTTTCGTCGGCGTCTTCACGCATGCGTCGGTTTTGCCGCTTCACCCGGCTGCGCGATGTGGCCATCGCGATTATCATGCTCGCATTGTGCTTTCCCGTGTTGGCGCAGCCCCAGACCCAATGGATCAAACACAACAACAATCCCGTGCTGGACGCCGGTCCGTCGAGCGCGTGGGATGGTGGGCGGATTTTTTATCACTTCATTCTTTTTGATGGCGCGCAATATCGGATGTGGTACACGGGATTCAATCCCACCTTGAATGCGCCGCCGGCATTTGGTTATGCCACTTCTCCGGACGGTTTGCATTGGACGAAGTATGCGAACAATCCGATCATGACTCCCATACCGGGAAGCTGGGAATCAGAAGGTCTTTATGAGCCTGTCGTCCTCTATGATGGCGTCAACTTTCGGATGTGGTACTCTGGGAACACCGAGACCGGCTACGCAACATCACCAGATGGCATCAACTGGACGAAGTACTCCGGCAATCCTATCATGCAACCGGGGCTGGCTGGAAGTTGGGATGCAGGCGGTGCGAGTGTAGCCACGATTATACTTGAGGGTGCAACTTACAAAATGTGGTATCTCGGTCTGAGCGGCAACTTAGTTTTTCGCATTGGATATGCTACTTCATCTGATGGGATCAATTGGATAAAACACGGAAGCAATCCTGTTTTAAGCGTCGGCCCTTTGGGATCATGGGATGAGTCCATCGTGTTTACGCCGGATGTGCACTTCGACGGCACGACATATCAGATGTGGTACAATGGCTTCAATCGAACGGATGCTCGCATTGGCCGCGCTACTTCGCCGGACGGCATTAGTTGGACTAAAGATCCCGCCAACCCGATTATTAATCCTGGTGCATCCGGTACGTGGGAAAGCAGAGAAGCCGGCCATCCACGAGTTCTCTTCGATGGCAACACGCGCAAAATGTGGTACATCGGCGGTGACGATCAAATCAACGTTCGCATCGGTTACGCGAACACACCGTTGTCGCATGACGTCATGGTTGCTTCATTTCCGAAGCACCTGCAAAACGTTCCCATGCTCGCGAACGTGGT
>CAYNDW010000066.1:0-14774 GCA_964395375.1 uncultured Cytophagia bacterium | reverse complement strand
ATGCTTACAGCATCAGGCGGAGGTTGGCGGCAACACGAGTGCAAAATTCAGGTTCTCACACCACAGGCGAATTGCAGCCCTCAATTTTCCCACGAAAATGAAACTCTCTCGAAAGTGCAAAGCTCTTTTCGCGCAGTTTTATTTTCGTGAAAGAAAGCCTCTGTTCTTTTTACAGCGCGAGCTTTGTCTAGTATCTTCAAGCCCATTCGTTTTAAAAAAGCAAAGGCGTTTTGCAATTGAACAAAACTCCGCGCGGTTCAGTCATGTCGAAGGAGATTCCGCGCGGCAACGCATTCCTGCAACGATTTTTTAAGTGAAAGGAGCTGGTGTATGAAAAGCAAAAGCGTTTTGGTTTTAATGGCATGGGCACTCGCGACAATGCTCGCGCCCGCCTCCGCCAAAGTTTTACACGTACCCACGAACTATGTTTCGATTCAAGCCGCAATCAACGCCGCGGCGCACGGCGACACGGTCTTGGTCGCGCCCGGAGTTTATTTTGAGAACGTGAAATTTCGCGGCAAACGCATCGTGGTCGCCAGCCATTATCTTTTAAATGGTGACGCAAGCTTTATTCGCGCGACGATCATCAACGGCAGCCGGCCTGTTCATCCGGACACGGCGAGCTGCGTGCTCATCATCAATCGCGAAGATTCCACCGCGGTGCTCGCGGGCTTCACGCTCACCGGCGGCCGCGGCACGCGCTGGCTCGATGAACACGGCGCGGGTTTCTTTTGGGAAGGCGGCGGCGTGTTGACCGCGCGCTCTTCGCCGACGATCCGCGATAATTTCATCGTGAATAATGAAGCGATCAACACCGCGCGCGCAACCAGCGCCGGCGGCGGCGGCATTCGTTCCGGCGATGCGGCGCCGCGCATTCTTAATAACGTCATTCTTTCGAATCATGCCATGTACGGCGGCGGCATCGTTTTAAATTTTTGCAGCGGCGCGCTGGTGCGCAACAACATCATCGCGGAGAATCGCGTCGATCAAGCCGCGAGCGGCGCACCGACGTTTGGCGGCGGCGCGATTTGGGTGAATGATATTCTGCCCGGCGCAACTGCGGCGAATGTGATCGAGAACAACACCATCGTGGGCAACTCTTCTTCCGGCATTCAAAACAGCGCCGTGGCCGGCCAAGGCGGCGCTTTCGTGGTTTGGAACAATGCGCGCGCAGCGGCGCGCAACAACATTGTGTGGGCGAATACGCAAGCTTTGGGCGAGCAAATTTTTATTTCGGGCGCCTCATTCGCTCTCACTTATAGCAATATCGCAGACGGCTTGGCGGGCGATGGCAATTTCAGTTTGGCGCCGGCGTTTGCCGACAGCGGGTTTTATCTCAGCGAAAGTTCTCCGTGCATTGATGCCGGCGATCCGGAGGCGCAACACAATGATCGCGAAGCCGCGGGCAGCGGCCACGCGAGGTTGCCCAGCCGCGGCACGTTACGCAACGATGTCGGCGCATATGGCGGCCCCGGGGCGCATGCAACGCCAAGCTTCTCGCGTGCGCGTCTCGTGCTCTCCGCGACGAGTTATGACTTTGGCAATATCTTGCCCGGCAACTTCGGCGAGTTGGCGCCGGCGCTGCAAAACATTGGCGCGCGCAGGTTGGTCGTGACCGAAGCGCGAATTGCAAGCAACACTCCAACGATCGCGCTCCTGTCGCCGCTGCCGTTCGCGATTGCCGCGGCCACCACGGAGTCGCTGCGCTTGCGTTGGACGCCGCAGCAAAACAGTTTTCTGCTCGATACGCTTTTGCTTTTCACCAATGACACCACGAAGCTGAACCCGCAGCGGCTCGTGCTGCGCGGCAACGCGAACCCCACGCCGCGCCTTGAAATCAACACCGCGCTTTTGAATCTTGGCGATCTCGACATTAATCTCGCACGCGCCGATACTTCGTTCTTCGTGCATAATCGCGGCACCGGCGCAGACTCGGTTTACATGTCGATTGATTATCGCGGCACGCGCCCCACCACCGCGGTCACGCTCACCCCCTCGTCCGCAAGCATTCCGCCGGGCGATTCCTTGCGTGTGACGTTTAGTCTTTTTCCTCGAACGTTCACCCTGCCTTTGCTCTCGATCTATAGCCCGCGTCTGATTTTCACTTCCCGTTTTAGCCTCGGCGCCGCGCGTTTCGAAAAGAACACGCGCTTTCGCATCGTGGGCACGCTCGCCGTGGCTGAAAACGAAAACGCGACGATTCATGATTTTCGTTTGGAGCAAAATTATCCGAATCCGTTTTCCGCCCACGCGGCCTTAGGCAAGCCGGGCACGAAGCTGCGTTTTAATCTGCCGCAAGCCCAACACGTGCAATTGCGAATCTATAATGAGTTGGGGAGAGAGATTGCCCGTCCAGTTGAGGCTTTCATGAGCGCGGGCTTACACGAAATCGATTACACGGGAGAACGGCTTGCCGCCGGCGTCTATTATTGCGTTCTGCGCGCGGGAAATCATGAAGCACGAAGAAAGATGGTGATTGTGCGCTAGCAGGCTGTGGTTTACAGAAATTGCTAGGAAGAGTGTTGGAGGGATTTTGGGGTTGCTGCAATGGAGGCGCAGTTGCGGCCTCACCACCACAACCCGCCGTCGCCGTATTCCCACAAGAAAAAGCTCACGAGGCGATAATCAAACGGCCGCGCGCCCGACACTGGAATTTGCCCGCCGAATGACAGCGCAACGTGTCCGCGCCGCACGAGCCCGAGATAAAGCTGCGGCGTGAGCAACCATTGCGTCGCGCCGCTTTCTAAATTTTTCACGCCGTTGGCTTCAAGCATGGGAAAGAGGCCTTTCTTTTCCTGCGTCAACGGCAGCGTCAACGCCAAATTGAAAAACAATTCGCCTGCGCCGTGCTCGCTTTGCAGCGGCTGCTCCAGCTTCAAGCTCGATTGCAGCGTCAAACGCTCGAAGCCTTTGCCCGCGGCCAAATAGGGCGAGAGCTTCCATGTTCCTCTCCCGAGGCCGAGCGCGGTTTCGCCTGTGGGCAGTGCGGCTTCCACACCTCCGCTTAAAATTGTTTGCGCGCGCGCATTGTGTGCGAGCACATATTTCGCGCTCAACTCAACGTCGCCGAGGCCGCGCGCGTTGGGGCTTTGCCATTCGGCGATGAACGGCACGGAGACTTCCCATTGCGCGCGTTTGCCGAAACGGCGCTCATAAACAAATTTCGTCGCTGCGGCGTGTGACGCGCCGCGCGTATAATTCGGAATGAGTAGCGCTTCGTTTTCCGGAAAGGCTTTGGCGGTAAGCTGCGCGCGGCGAAAATTCAATTCGCCCGAGGGCCAGCCCGATTCCGTGCAGAACTTTTTGAGATACGCAATGCTCGCTTCCACTTGTTCCGGAGTCAGCGCTTCGCCATAAGCCGGCATGCTCATGGAAAGGCCGCGCGCCTGGCCGCCGTGATTGATGACGTCGCGCCAATCGCGCCTCGGCTCGCGTGAATTAAAACTGCAATCCGTCAAATCCGGCGGCGGCGGGTCGAGCGTAACGCCTTCGACTTGGCCTTTGCCATCCTCGCCGTGACAGCTTGCGCAGCCGGCATATTCGTTATATAAAAATTTTCCGTCCACTAAAAGCTGTGGCGAGGGGGCGTTCTCTTGCGCATACACGCCATTGCACCCAAAGCAACCAAGCGCGAGCAAAAATAGATTTCGAAGCATGCCGAGTTCTTTCTTGGAAAACGCCGTTGCTTTCTGGAAGGAAGCAACAATGAGGATCATGGTGGGAGGCGGTCTTCAACTCAGATATTTAATCGCGAGATAATTGATGGTGAGATGAATCGTGTTGTCGATGACGATCATGAGCATGGTGCGCACTTCCGGCGGAGCGCTGATTTCGGTTGCGGGCTTGCGCCACGACCATTGCTTGGCGCGCATGACCAACCCGGCGAGGCGATAGCGATCGATCACCACATGCGTGCCGAAAATAACCGCCCAGGCCCAACTCGCGCCCGTGATGAGCGCAAACGGCGCGGCATAAGCCAGAGCATGGATGAGCGCGACGCCAAAATTCGAAGTCTTGTTGCGCGCCATCCAATCGGTTTGCAACACGTAATCGCCCACGAGATGGCAGATGAGTTGATCCATGCTGGGGACGTCCCTCTGGGTGTGAAAACGGATTGCGCCGGCCTATTGCGCGGACGTTTGCGACAAACCAAGGATGAACGTAAGCAAGCTCACCAGCAAGCCGATCAGAAAAATTTGATAGCTGATGCGGATGTATTTATACTTGCGGTTGCTCAACACCAAGCCGAGGTCATAGAGATCTTTGGCCAGGCTTTCATAAACGAGATTGCGGTCGTTGACCACGAGTTCGATTTCGCGGAAGAACGTTTCAAAATCGATCTGGCTGAAAAAACCGAAGAAGAGCAGATTGAAGTTTCTGCCGCGCAAATCCACCGGGCCCTTAAGGCGCGGCGGCAACTTGGGAATCGTCGCCAGAATGGCAAAAAACATCGACGCGACACAAGTCAGCACCATCACGATGACGGTGTAATACAAGCCCTCGTTTTGCAAACGCCCAAGCGAGAGCGTGAGGATGAGCGCGCACACGGTGATGATCATGTTGGCCTTCTGGTCGGCCATCATACTCAATTGCAAATGATTGCCGAGCACGATGCGAAACATGTTGTCCATGGCGCGGTCGGCGTTCTTCGCCGTAATCGAAGCTTTCTTGGCCGTGGCGTCTTCCGTCGGCGCATTTTTGTCGATTGCGTTCTTCTTGCTCATAGGGAGATCGGATTAAACTGGAACGACCACTTCGTGAGGAGCCGGAGTTCGAGAGGAGAGCGGAAGCGCGGTGTGCTGCTGCAACGTTTTTTCGCCATGCTCGTTTTGGGTTTAGGGTTTGAGTGCCTGCGCCTTTGGCCTTGAAAAAAATGCGCAAAAAGGCTTTGAAAGGCAAGGGAATTTTTGCCGCATTGCTTTGCGCGAACGGGTTTCGTATGTTGGCTTCGCGCAGCAGGAGCAGGAAGATGAGTTCCGCCACCGCTGGGCCGTGGCTTTATTTTAGTTGAAACCCGATGTATACTCATTGCGGATTGCTGTGTAACTCCCCTCCATTTGTCATTCTGCAAGAACCTTCCCTCGCGCTGCGAAGAGAGCCGAGTATGAGGGAAGCTCCTTGTAGGATGACAATTCAAAGAAGGCATTCTTTTGAAATATACTCGTTGCGGGTTGGTTTGTGAGTGTACTGCGACATTCATGTCGCGCGGAAACAATACTCGCGACATGAATGTCGCGGTACAATTTCACCCGCAACGAGTATAGCGGCGCTGTGCGCAGAACACTTCAAGGAAAGGACTCACATGTTCCAACCAGATTTACTCACCAACAAAATTGCCTGCGTTACCGGCGGCGGCTCGGGCTTGGGCTTGACCATGGCAAAACGTTTTGCCGAACTCGGCGCGCGCGTCGCGATTCTAGGACGCAGCGCCGAACGTTTAGCCGAAGGCGCGAAAGCGATTAGTGCCGCGGGCAACGGGCGCGAAGTGACAACAGTTGCTTGCGACGTGCGCGAATATGCGGCGGTCGCACAAGCTTTTGATGAGATCGAGCAAAAACTTGGTGTGCCCGACATCCTGGTGAATAATGCCGCGGGCAATTTTCTAGCGGCAACCGAAGAGCTTTCGTCCGGCGGGTTTGACGCGGTCATGAAAATCGTCATGTACGGCACCTTCAACTGCACCCAAGCGCTCGGCAAGAAGTGGATTGCAGCGCAGCGGCCCGGCAGCATTTTGAACATTGTGACGACCTATGAGTGGACCGGCTCCGCCTTCGTGCTGCCCTCCGCGTGCGCCAAAGCCGGCGTGCTCGCGCTCACGCGTTCGCTCGCGGTAGAATGGGCCGCGTATGGCATTCGTGTCAACGCCATTGCGCCCGGCCCGTTTCCCACCGAAGGCGCGTGGAAGAGATTGATTCCATCAAAAGAATTGGAAGACAAAGCGCGGCAGCGCATTCCCTCGGGCCGCTTCGGCGAGCATGAAGAGCTGGCCAATCTCGCGGTGTTCCTCGTTGCGGACGGCGCGCGGTTCATCACCGGCGAATGCGTGACCATCGACGGCGCGGAGGCGCGCGCCGGCGCGGGCCAGTTCTCGCAATTCATTCAAATGGATCGCAATCAACTCAAAGGCTTCTTGCGTATGATGAAGCCCAAGCACAAAAGCGCTTAAACATGAACGCCACCTCCGAACCCAAACTCGCGCAAACACTCCTTGACGATATGCGCGGCGGCGATTTCAAGCGCACGCTCCGCCGTGATTGGAGCGAGCTCAAAGAATTCTATCTTGATCAAGCACGGCAAGCACGCTTGCAGCAAATGGGATGGTTCAAACGCTTCTTCGTTGCGGGGTGGTGGCTGATCAAAAGCCTCTTTCTCAAACTCACGCCGGTGCGGCGTCTATTGTTGGCGCTCAGCTTCATCCTCTATCTGTCCGCGGACACGCTCATCTTTGATCAAGGAGAGGTCTCTCTCCGCAATGACACCAAGACGCTGCATTTTGTTTTGGTGCTGTTCATTCTCATGCTTGAGTTAAAAGACAAACTGCTCGCGCAGAGCGAGCTTGCCGCGGGCCGCTCGGTGCAACGCGCGCTCATGCCTAAGACCAGTCCCATCGTGCCCGGCTGGGAGCTTTGGCTCACGACCATACCCGCGAATGAAGTCGGCGGCGATCTTGTGGATTATCTCGAGCTTGGCCCGAGCCGCTTCGGCGTTGCGTTGGGCGACGTTGCGGGCAAAGGCTTAAAAGCCGCTTTGTTGATGGTGAAGCTGCAAGCCACATTGCGCGCGCTCGCCGCGGATTATGACTCGCTCGCTGATCTGGGCAAAAAGCTGAATGCCATTCTCCGCCGCGACAGCTTGCCCGAAAGTTTTGTTTCGCTCGTGTATCTGGAATTGCAATCCAATTCCGGCGAGGTGCGTTGGTTGAACGCCGGCCACATGCCGCCGCTCATTTTGCGAAACCATAAACTCACCGAGCTGCCGCAAGGCGCAGCCGCGCTCGGCGTCCTCGCGGAGCCGGCTTTTGTTGAACAACAAAAAGAACTGCAACACGGCGAGGTGCTCGTGCTTTACTCCGACGGCTTGATCGAAGCGCGCAACGAAGCCGGAGAATTTTTCGGCGAGCAGCGCTTGGCCAACTTTCTTCCCATCCTCAACGGCCTGACCTCCACTGAAATCGGCGTGCGCTTGTTATCCGAAGTCGAACGTTTCGTCGGTCAAGCGCGCGCGCACGATGATCTTTCGCTCGTCGTCTTGAAGCGCGTGAGCGCATAACCCTCCAACTCGAAGTTGATCGCGCCTTTTTCATTGTCATTCTGGAAGAACCTTCCCTCGCGTTCGGAACACTTCCCAATGGAGTGGATGACGAGCACGAGGGAAGTTCCTTGCAGGATGACATTTCAAAGCAGGGCATTGCAATTGAACGCCGAAGTAGCATGCCAAAATTCGCCTTGACGCGCCGAGTGAATTTGCCTAACTTTCTGCGCTTTAAAGCGCAACGAAATTTCTCCCACGGCATTGCAGTAAACTAGTCGGAAACCGAGCACATGCGCACCTATCAAGAATGGCAAACAATCAATCCGAGTAAAGCCGGCTTGCTCGCCGCTTGCGCCGCGGCAATCCGGCAAGTCGCGCCTGAAGCCGAAGTGATACTCTACGGCTCGGTCGCGCGCGGCGAAGAGACGCCGGAGTCGGACGTTGATCTGCTCGTGCTCGTGCCGCAAGAGGTGACGTACGAGCTTGAGCGCGCGATCAGTGATTGCATCTATGGCATCGAAATCGAGCGCGAGCAATTCGTCAGCTTGAATGTGCGCCGGAAGCAAGCCTGGCATTCCGCGCCATTGCGTTACACTTCACTCTATGACTCTATTGCGCGCGAAGGGGTGCCGCTATGACGGAAGAAAAGAAACAAGATCTGCGGCAATGGTTGCACCGCGCACAAGAAACGTTGACCGAAGCCCGCACGTTGAAGGACGCCGGCCTTTATATTGGAACCGCCAATCGACTCTATTATGCGTGCTTCTACGCGGCGTCAGCGTTGCTCGAAACACGCGGCTTAAATTCCTCTAAACATTCCGGCATCATCGCCTTGCTCAATCAGCACTTTGTCAAGGCCGGCCTGGTCTCGGGTGATCATGGGACGTTCTATCGCTATCTCTTCGACGCGCGGCAAAGCGGCGATTACAACAACTATCCAATTTTTACGGCGGAAAAAATAGCCGAATTGTTCAATTCCGCAACGGAGTTCGTTGACGTCATATCACGCCTAACGGAAGGGTACATGGCGGAGTCTTGACGGTTTTCAACAGTTCCCCAGCAAACTCGTATTCCCATGCGCACCTATCAAGAATGGCAAACAATCAATCCGAGTAAAGCCGGCTTGCTCGCCGCTTGCGCCGCGGCAATCCGGCAAGTCGCGCCTGAAGCCGAAGTGATACTCTACGGCTCGGTCGCGCGCGGCGAAGAGACGCCGGAGTCGGACATCGATCTGCTCGTGCTCGTGCCGCAGGAGGTGACGTACGAGCTTAAACGAAGAATACGCGACCAAATCTTCGAGGTGGAATTAGAACACGATCAAATCATCGCGACGATGATCTATCAAAATGTTAAATGGAACTCCGAGCCATTGAGCTTCATGCCGTTGTATCGCGCGATTGTTCGGGAAGGGGTGCAGATATGACCGAGCCACAGAAAAAGGTTGTTGATAGCCGGCTGCAACGCGCTGACGGAGCTTTAACGGAAGCGAAAATTTTGATGGACACGCACCACTACATGGGTGCGGTCAATCGTTTCTATTACGCTTGTTTCTATGCCGTTACCGCTCTCTTAGAAACGCAAGAGCTCTCCTCTTCAAAACATTCCGGTGTACGTTCTCTTTTTAATCTTCACTTCGTTAAGAGCGGCGCTATTCCAACCCACTTGGGCAAATTTTAGGGCGATCTGTTTGACGCACGCCATATCGGAGACTATTCAGACTTCCCGTCTTTCACTCAGGATGAGATTGAACAGTGGCATCAGCAAGTCGTACAGTTTGTTACCGTGGTAGAGGACTTGGTTCGACAAAAAATAATAGCCTAGGAAGATGAGTGGCATTCAAAACAGTCTGAAAAAGTCATGCGCTATCACACTTTCGATCTCGCCATATCCGCAACCGGTATTGATCACGAATATCTGCTCGTTGCCCATTCAACTACTCAAGGCGAAGCCACGGGTCGCGCGAGAATCAATGCGGCCGCGCCACCTCTTTCCACTCTTCTCCAACAACCAGCAGCAAGTAACCAGCAATCCGTTCAACTCGGCACGCTGCTCTATCAATCCCTCTTCGTTGATCAAATCGCTTTGCTTTTTCAACGCGCGCTGGGAGAATGTTTGCGCGATGATCATATCGGCTTGCGTATCAGGTTACGAATCGAGGCCGCAGAGCTCGCGGCTTTGCCGTGGGAATATCTTTATGATCCGCAGCGCCGCTTGTTTCTCGCCGCTTCCGTGGAAACGCCGGTGAGCCGCTATCTCAATCTCACCGAACCGGTGCGCAAACTCGCTGGTCCAGAGAAGATCAACCTGCTCGCGGTCATTCCACAGAACTCCGGTTTGGAGATCGAAACCGAGCGGGAAATGCTCGCCGCGCTTGCGGGCAGATTGAGCGGCAAAATCGCGGTGGATATTCTTGCCGGTGAAGCCACACAGAAAGCGCTGCGCGCGGCGTTGCGACAGCACGATTATCACATTTTCCATTACGCAGGACACGGCTCGTTCAAGAATGACGAAGCGTTCATTCATCTTGATCACTCCGAAAAGCTCACCGAGCCGATGAACGCCGACCAATTCGCGCAATTCTTTTTGGACTATCCCTCGATGCGTTTGGTGTTTCTCAATGCTTGCCAAGGCGCGGCACGTTCCAGCCACCAAGCTTTGACCGGCCTTGCGCCGCAACTCGTGTTGCGCGGCGTGCCCGCCGTCATTGCCATGCAAGATTCGATTGCCAACGACGACGCGGTTTTATTCGCTACGGAGTTTTATGCCGAGCTTTGCGACGCGCGCGACGGCGGTCAAGTGGAAGTGGCGATCTCGCGAGCGCGGAAAGTGTTGTTGCAGGAAAAACCGCAGAGCGCGGGGTTTGGGAATCCTGCGTTGTATTTGCGCGCGGAGGAGGGAAGGCTGTGGGAGGCGCAGAGCGAAGTCACGATTGCAGCACTCCCGCTTCCAACCAAGGAAGAGAACTCCTTGCTTGCAAACTTGGGGCGCGCCGTGCTGGGCGAATTGTCCGGCAAGGTCAAAGAGTTTTGGTTATCGGACCGCATGTGGCGAACGCTCAAAGGTCAAATCACGGATGAGAACAAACATCCGCTCTCCGGCGTTGTCGTCGTGTTGCCGGAGTTTGGCGTGAAAACGACGACCGATGAAATCGGCGCATTTCATTTTGAGCTAATGAAAACCTCCGCGCAAGGCTGGATAAATTTGCAGGCGAGCAAAGAGGGCTATGCGCCCCTTGACAAAACTATCTTGCGTTTCGAGCAAAAACATTTCAATCGTTTAAAGATGAAAAAGCTGCCGTGAGTTGAATCTATGGAATTCCGCGCGGTTGCACTACATGCCCTTGGATCGCGCGATTGTTCAAGAGGGAGTGCAGGTATGAGCGAGGAGAAAAGCGCAATTACAATGCAACGAGGTAGTTTTATCGCCGCCCATGCAACCTATCATTCGGAAGGAATCCTCTTCAGCGCTGGATAACGCCCTCGCATGAGGAGCCTTCTCAGTGCGTAAAAAATTCCGTATGAATGATAACTTCTGGGAAGGCGCTGCAACGCAATCATCGATCTTCAATTCTCAATCCACCCCATGCCCGTCCCCTTCCATCCCGCCATTGCGCAATGGTTCGAGAAAAATTTCAATCATCCTAGTCCGCCGCAGGAAAAAGGTTGGCCCGTGATTGCCGCGGGCGAGCACACGCTCATTCTCGCGCCCACCGGCTCCGGCAAAACGCTCGCGGCATTATTGTGGTGCATTGATGATCTGTTCCGCGCCGGTTTGAAGACAGAGGAGAAAGAGTTCAGCCGCAATCGCGAGGGCGTACACACGCTCTACCTCTCGCCGCTCAAAGCGTTGAACAACGACATTCATCGCAACTTACAAGAGCCGCTCGCGGGCATTCGCTCGACCGCGCAGGAGTTGGGCGTGCAATCGCCACCGCTGCATGTGGCCGTGCGCACGGGCGACACGCCCGCAAACGTGCGCCAATCCATGCTCCGCAAGCCGCCGCACATTCTCATCACCACGCCCGAATCGCTCTTTCTTCTCCTCACTTCCAAACATGGCCGCGAGATTTTTCGCAATCTCCGTTATCTCATCGTCGATGAAATTCACGCGGTGAGCAACAACAAACGCGGCGTGCATTTGAGCCTTTCACTCGAACGATTGATGGCGCTTTGCGAGCGCGAGCCGGTGCGCATCGGCCTCTCTGCCACGCAACGCCCGCTCGAGCGCATCGCCGCTTTTCTCGGCGGGCAAAAATTTTCCGGCTATGAAAACTTTACGCCGCGACCCGTCACCATTGTCGATTGCGGCCGGCGCAAAGAAATGGATCTGCAAGTGCTCGCGCCCGTTGCAGACTTCGGCGACTTGCCCGAAGCCTCGGTGTGGCCTGCGGTCATCAACAAACTTTACGAACTCATTCGCAGTCACCGCAACACGCTCGTGTTCGTCAACATGCGCGCGCAAACCGAGCGCGTCGCGCGGCAGTTGAATGAAAAGCATCGTGAGTTGATGAACGACGACAACGCTGAACTCGCGCTCGCGCATCACGGCAGCATCTCGCGCGAGACGCGTTATGAAATCGAAGGCCGATTGAAGAGCGGCAGCATTTCCGCGGTGATTGCGACTGCCTCGCTCGAACTCGGCATTGACATCGGCAGCATCGATCTCGTGGTGCAGCTTGAATCGCCCAAGAGTGTTTCATCGGCATTGCAGCGCGTGGGCCGCAGCGGCCACGTGCTCAGCGCCACGAGCAAAGGCCGGCTCATTCCGCTCTATCCTTCGGACCTCGACGATGCCGTGAGTCTCACGCACAGCATGCTCGCCGGCGAGATTGAAGAATCCTTCATTCCCGAAAATTGCCTCGACGTGCTCGCGCAACAACTCGTCGCGGAAGTTGCGATGCGCGATTGGCCGCGGCCGGAGCTTTATCATCTCGTGCGACAGAGTTATTGCTACCGCCATCTCGCCGTTGCCGTGTTCAACAATGTGCTCGACATGCTCGCGGGCCGCTATGCCTCTGCGCCGATGCGCGCGTTGCAGCCGCGCTTGAGTTGGGACAAAGTGAATGACCAACTCATTGGCCGTCGCGGCAGCCGCATGCTCGCGGTGATGAGCGGCGGCACCATTCCCGATCGCGGCTATTACAGCGTGTATCTCGCGGACAGTAACACCAAACTCGGCGAGATGGAAGAAGAGTTCGTGTTCGAATCGCGCGTGGGTCACGTGTTCTTTCTCGGCAACAACGAATGGCGCATCGAACAAATTCTGCAAGACCGCATTATCGTCGCGCCCGTGGCCGCGGTCAAGCCGCGTGCGCCGTTTTGGAAAGGCGACTCGCTCTATCGCGATTTTGCCACGAGCCAACGCATCGCCGCGTTTCGCCGCGAGCTGATGGAGAAGATCGAGCGCGGCGAAGGCGAAACGTGGCTGCGCGAAACGTGCCGCGCGGATGAAGACACCGCGCACAACTTGCAAGACTATCTCGTGCGGCAGTTCGAGCACACCGCGGCGTTGCCCACGGACAAACAATTCATTCTCGAATCCTTCCGCGACAGCGCGAATGAGCCGCATATCGTTTTGCACACGTGCTGCGGCGGCCGCGTGAACGGCGCGTGGGCCATTGCGCTCGCAACGGCTATCGAGCGGCGCTATCAAACCGAAGTGCAATACTCGTTCAACGACGACGGCATCGTCATGCGCTTGCTGGACACGGAGAATGCTTTGCCGTTCACGAATTTTCTCGCGCTGCCCGCGGAGCAAATCGAGCAACATCTCATCGAAGCGCTCGCCGACTCGGCGCTCTTCGCTTCGCATTTTCGTTATAACGCGACTTCGGCGTTGCTCCTGCCGCGCTCGCGTCAAGGCAAACGTATTCCCCTTTGGCTGCAACGTTTGCGCGCCGCGGATCTGTTGCAAGTCGCGCGGCAGTTCGAGGACTTTCCCATCTTGCTTGAAACGTATCGCGATTGTCTCGAAGACGTGTTTGATTTGCGCAGCCTGCGAGTTGTGATCGCGAAGCTACAAGCCGGCGAGATTCGCGTGCATGAAATCGAAACACCGTTTCCTTCGCCCATGGCTTCGGGTTTGATGTTTCAATTTCTCGCGAGCAATCTTTATGGCGAAGATCGCACGCGCTATCCCGGCCACGTCGCGAACGTGAGCAGCGAGTTGTTGGCCGAACTGCTCTCTCGCGAGAGCATTCCTGCGATTGTCACCGCGGAGTTGATCGCAGAGACGGAAGCGCGCTGGCAATATTTATCGCTGGAGCGAAAAGCCAAATCTAAAGAAGAGCTTTTTGATGTGATTGAAAAGCTCGGCCCGATTGATGAAGAAGCGCTGCGCGCGCGATGCGAGAGCGAGCCGAGGGAATGGCTTGAAGAGTTACGCGAGGCAAAGCGTATCGTGCCTGTTGCTGCACAACCACCTCGCACTGTCATCCCGGAAGGACCTTCCCTAGAACTTGGAGCAGTGCCGAGTGCGAGAGAAGCTTCTTCCAAAATGACAATGCAAGAGGGAGTTCATGCGCCAACAAAATCCTCTGTCATCCTGGAAGGACCTTACCTAGAGCTCGAAACAGTGCCAAGTACGAGGGAAGGTTCTTCCAGAATGACAGAGATGGGAGGGGCGCAGCACATTGATGAACCTCAGCAATCCTCTCAAACTGTCATTCAGAATGGAATCTTTTTAAGCACTGGAGATGAAGCCTCAGCCGTCACGCCGGAAAGTTTCTCAAGTGCTGAAAAAGATTCCTACGGAATGACAACTTCGGGGGACGTGAATGAGGGAAGAGGATGCGGCTGGATCGCCGCAACGGACGCGCACTTGTTCGAAGCGCCAATGAGCGAGGACAAAGCGCGAACGCTCGTGCAACGCCATTTGCGCGTGCGCGGCCCGCTTTCTTTTTATCAACTTGAGCAGGCGCTTTATCTCCCCAAAGAGTTTTTAGAAAAAGCTCTGAATGACTTGCACGCCGCCAAGCAACTCGTGCGCGGCGAATTGGTGCAAGGCCTTCATAAAACGCAATGGTGCGACCGCCAAAACTTTGCGGAGCTATATCGCCGCGCGATTGCATTGCGGCGCGCAGCCAATGCGCCGGCTTCACGCGCGACGTTTTATCAATTCCTGCTGCGCTGGCATAAGATCGGAATGTCGGGGCAAGCGCTGCTCGAACTCGCGAAGCGCTATCGCGGCTTGCGCCTGCCGCTGCAATTTTTCGAGCGGGAGATTTTACGCTCGCGCTTCGGCGTGGAAGAATTGCAAAAGGCGAACGAAGAGTTCGCTGCGAGCATTGCCGCGGGCGATCTCATTCTCTCCGCGCAGCGCGAAGGCGAAGAAGGCCGGCGCTATTTGAAATTGCAACTGCGCGGCGAAGGCAATCTGCTCGCGCGCAAGAGCGACTTGCTCGAACGCGCTGCCTCGCTTGATGACGCAGCACGCACAGTGTTTGAATTTTTAAAAGAAAACGGCGCGAGCCTGTTGCGCGATATGAGTATCGGCGCGGGCTTGAGCACGGCGCAGTTGGAGCA
>CAYNDW010000065.1:0-14782 GCA_964395375.1 uncultured Cytophagia bacterium | reverse complement strand
ATAATCTTGTCCGCGACTTTTCCGTACTTGGTTTCTTCCACGGCCAAACGCGCGAGGCGCTCGCTCGCTTTGAAGCCGGCCTCGGCCATCGCGGCGACGATGCGGTCGACTTGCTCTTGCGAAAATTATTTGAGCTTGAGCTGCGCCGCTTTCGCGCGGGCAATGAGGCTGCGCACTTCTTGGAGAGATTGGAGGTCTTGATCGAGGAGGACAGACATATTTGCTCCAAATTAAAACTGAGTTGTCGTGCGTTTTTTCGCTGGCACACTTTTGCCGTTTTTCACATAGAGGTTGGGCTGCAAGAGCCGAGATTTGTGCGGTCTCATGCCTGCGATTTCAATATAGACGACCGGCTGCTTTGGCTCGCGATTCTGTTGCGCGGCTTTTTTATTGTAGGCGCTCAATTTGCGATCATATTGGGGCAGCAAAACAACGAGAACGTTGAATGGAATTTTTTCGGCGAATTTCGGATGATCGATGAGATAGCGATCAAATTCAAAACTCAGTTCGAGGTTTTTAGCAAAAGCTTCGTCTTGGGTTATCATTGCTCGAGCTCCTTGAAATACTCGGTTTTGTATCTTTGCCAATTTTGGCGCACATCATCTTCTGCAATCGTCAAGGCCAGATTATAATCTGACACGCCCATGCGCTGTTTTTGCTGCTCGCCATTTGGACGAAAAAGATGTTTATGGGCATACCCATGCGCCGTGTCATATCGTACAATTTGTTTTTGAGAAGGCCATAAAGATCGCCAAAGGATTTTGCCGAAAACTTTTGTTCTTCTTTGCGTAGCTTGGCTTTTATGATTTGCAGTTGATGCTCCAAGCTTTTGACCTGAGACTGTATGGAGGCTAAACCCATAAGTCACCTCGAAAATTTTAAGCGCATGAATCCAAGTCGCCGATTTTTATAAGAATGAATTTAGTACCTGAATTTTGCACTCGTGTTGCCGCCAACCTCCGCCTGATGCTGTAAGCATCAGGCTAAAAGGTGAAAATCGTCTGAAGACGATTAAACACCGATTGGATGGTAGCCAACTTTAGTTGGCTTGCATCTCCTAGCCTGATGCTTCAGCATCAAGCGATAGTCGGCGTGAGCACGGTGCAAAATCCAGGTATTCCGTATCCGGTTCTCTCATGGTTTGGATGGCGATTGGTTCGCGTTGCGTTTGTGGGTTTGAAATTCTTGTATCGTGGACTTGCCCAACTCGGTGTGGCGCAAGCGCCGCGTGCGTTGCGACATGCGCCACCACATCCAACCAAACAACGCGAGCACCAGGAACCCGCCGCTTGCGGTGATGAACAAAGCTTGCTCGGTCATATCACAAGGCCCGCTGCAAGCTGAACACGTAGCGGAATTTTATTTCATCATCGGCCTTAGCGTCGATCAACTCGAGCGGCGCGCTCACCCAAATGGGAAAATCAACGCGCAGCGTGTAGTTCGTGCCGAGGATGAACGAGTACCAATGGTCCGGCACGTTTCTTTGGAAGACCACGCCCACGCCCGCGTCCGCGAGATTTTTGTTCGCGTCACTGTACGGCGTAGCGAGACGGCCGTAATCAAAGAACGCGCTGATCGTCGAACGGCCTAGCACGGGTCGCAGAAGTTTTCCGAGCACGGGCAACGACCATGCTTTGCGCAATTCAACATTGCCGGCGAACAAACTTTTGCCGAGCAAACCAGGTCGATCGTAATAGCCGCGCAGGTTGCCGCCGCCGGGCACATGGTAGTGCAGCTCCGCGGGCAACGCGCCGCGGCTGCGCACATAGAATTGCTCGAACTGTTCGCGCGTGCTCGCGCCGAATGCCGAAAACAAATCCTGCAGCGGCTTGTCATCTTCCTCGCGTAAAAATGCGCCGGCAAAGCCGCGCAAATAAAGTCCGTCGCCGTTGGTCGCCGGAATCCAAAAACGCAACTCGCCCTCGAAGCGCGTGTACGTCGCGTCGCTGCCGAAACTCTCGTTCGCATGCGCGATCTGCCCGCGCAAATAGCTGCGCCATTTCATGCCGCGCGGATTGACATTGAAATTCACATACGCGCGATTGACTTTGCCGGGCGTCCAATTGGGAAGAGCGTAAACGTTGCCCTCGACTTCAAAGTTCGTTACGGCATATTGCGCCTGGTCGAATGGCAATTCGAAATAATTAAAACCGAAACGGAAATTCCATTGCGGCGGCGTGAACAGCATTTTGCTGAATGAAGTCGACACGCTCACGTCGCCTTGATAGCGGCCTTCGAGTTTGAGCGCCGTGAGATGATAGCGCGTTTGGCTGCCGAGCTTGTTCGAAAACTTAAAACTCCCGTCGAGCGTTTGCGACTTCACACCATACCACGCGCCCACTTCCAAGTTGCGCGTGTCGAGATAGCGGCCTTTGAATTTCACGCCCACGCGACCGCCGTCAATATCATTATACCACACGCTCGGCTTCCACGTGATCACATACGCATCGTTAGGATTATAATTCCACATGCGCGGATATTCGGGCAGCAGCTCGACGCGCATGTTGCCGTGGCCCATGCGACTCTTGTCCATGATTTGATCTTGCGGATCAAGCACGACCCGCTCGGGCTTGCTCGTGGTGTTGAACGTCAACGTGCCGCTGCGCTCTTGCCCGCTCCAACGTTGCATCGCCTTCGAGCCGTCGGCAAATGCCAGCTCAACTTCCGCGGGCATAATGCCTTCATCATTGCGTTTGATTTCAACCGTTGTTTGCCACTCGCCGTTTGTCCCTCGCGCGCTGCGCACGTTGCCCAAGCTGTAATCCACCGTCTTCGTTTCATGCAGCCATTGTTGAAAGAACCAACCCAAGTCCATGCCGCTCACCTCTTCGCACACTTGGCGGAAGCGCGCTTCGTTCACATGCTTCAGCGCCCAGCGGTTGAAATACTCATGGCAAATGCGCTCGAACGTTTCCACACCGACGATATAGCGCAGCATCTCATAAAAGATCGCGCCTTTGGTGTAGGCGTTGGTGCCGTAGCCCGCGCCGCTGTTGTACTTGTAAGCCAGCTTGGAGATCGGCTCATTGAAGCCGCTGTTCATGTATTGCTGCGCCCACGCGCGATTCGATTCGTTGCTCGTCATCTCCGGGCGATGCCGCGCGAGCCACGTCGCGTTCTTCAATTCTTCGTTGCGATCATAGCCCATCGGGCCGTAGCGCGTTTCCATGTACCATTGCGTTTGAAACGAAGTGAAGCCTTCATCGAGCCACGCTTCTTTCTGCTCGTTGTTGCCGAAGAGTCCGAAGAAATAAATGTGGCCGACTTCGTGAAGAATGAGGCCCTCACTTTCCGAACTGTTCATCACCAGCATGGGATATTCCATGCCGCCGCCGAGCAAGCCATGCGTGATGGTGAGCTGCGGATAGGGATAACGCCCGAACTTGGTCGAGAGCCATTCGAGGCTGCGCCGGCCGCGCTCCGTAACCACTTTGCTCCAACTCGGCTTCGCAGAGCTGCGATAGAGCACGTGAATCGGAATGCCGTCATACGCGCCGCGCTCGTACAAAAAATCCGGACTCGTGATCCACGCGAAGTCGTGCACGTGCTCCGCATGAAAAGTGACGCGCCGCATCTTCGTGCTCGCGCTTTGCTTCTTGATCTCGGCCTTCATCTCGCCATGCTTCTTGCTCCACGAACTATCCGCCAGCGTGGTATCGACCGTCACCAACGACCAGCCGGGATCGCCTTCGGTCACGACGCCGGTTGCGCCCACAATGTATTCGAACGGCACGTTGATCGTCATATCGAACGTGCCGAACTCGCCGTAAAACTCGCCGAGAAAATGCAGCGGCTCCGCATGCCAGCCTGCTTCATCATACACGCAGAGTTTGGGATACCATTGCGCGAAGTCATATTGCTCGCCGCGATAGCCCGCGCGATCTTGAAACTTGCGCACTTTGGAAGTGAAAGTCAGATCGATCTCGATCTCCTCGCCGGGCAAGAGCGGCTCCGGCAACGCCGCTTCCAAGATCGAGTCATTCACTTGAAACGCGGCCACGGCTTTATTCTCGTTCGCGCTTTTATCTTTCGGAGCAAAGCGAAACTCGTTGATCTTGAGCCAGCCCGCGGCTTCTTCATTGGGGAGATTTTTCACGTAATACTTCGCCGCCTCTTGCGCGCGCACGGTATTGTTGTCTTTGAAGCCATTGGGATAAAGGTACATGTAGATGCGATCAAGCTTGTCGGGCGAGTTGTTGCGATAGCGAATGTGCGAGGCGCCGGTGAGCACATGCGTGGCGGGATCGAGCGTGACCTCCATCGTGTAATGCACGAACTGCTGCCAATAGTTTTGGCTCTGCGCCGCTTGCGCCGGCCTCGAATTCACGGCAAAACTATTTTGCGCAAAACTCAGCCACAGCGCGGCCGCGCACAGCCGGAGCGCAACACGTTGTAAGAATGACATGGAAGGCCTCCTCCAAAAAAATTGTGGGGAAAGAAAGGCTTGACTCGCGCTTGCGAGCAGAAACTGCGCAGCGCCGCCAAGGCCGGCGCGCTTAAGCCGGATCAAAATTTTCTGCATGCAAGATAGCCACGTGATTTTGGAAAAGCAAGTCATCCGCCGTAAAAGATGGGGAAGAGCGTGGCGGTTTTTATTTTCACTCGCGCGCGGTCTTTGAAACGGCAAAGTAGCGCGGCCTCCGTTTGCAGAAAAGTTCTGGCTGAAAGTAAAAAAAATGCTATCATTACCAGCAGCGGTTATGCTCAGACAATAAAAAAAGTGACGACGTTATGAAAGCTCTCCTCGCACAAATCCATGCCGCGTTTCGCAACGATGACGCTGCCGGCGTTCGTGAATTGCTCGCGCGCCATCCGGAATTAAAAGCCCTGATCAACGAGCCGATTGCAGGCTTTGACGCACCGGCGATTCTCAACGTGCGCAGCCGCGAGATGCTCGACGTGCTGCTGGCAGCGGGCGCGGACATTAACGCGAAAAGCCGTTGGTGGGCGGGCGGTTTCGGACTGCTGCACAGCGCGAGTCCGGAGTTGGCCGCTTATGCAATTGCGCGCGGCGCGGTGGTGGATGTGCATGCCGCGGCGCGGCTGGGCATGCTCGAAAAGCTTACAGCGCTTGTCGAAGCTGATTCCGAGTTGGTTCACGCGCGCGGCGGCGATGGCCAAACGCCGCTGCATTTTGCGAGCACGATTGAAATCGCGAAGTATCTGTTGGATCACGGCGCCGCGATTGATGCGCGCGACGTGGATCATGAATCCACACCGGCGCAATGGATGGTACGAGAGCGCCAAGACATTGCGCGTTATTTGATCACGCGCGGCTGCAAGAGTGATATTCTGATGGCGGCTGCGCTGGGCGATCTCGAACTCGTTCGCAAACATCTCGAAGCCGATCCGGAAAGTATTCGTCTATGCGTGAGCGACGAATATTTTCCGCTGATCGGCGGGAAGATCGGCGGAACGATTTATCAGTGGACGCTGGGTTGGTATGTTTCGGCGCATCAGGTCGCCAAAGATTTTGGCCACGAACATGTTTTGCGATTTCTCATGGACCGCAGTCCGGATGAAATCAAACTGCTCACGGCTTGTTGGCTTGGGGAAGAGGCAACGGCGACTTCGCTGCTTGCCCTCAAGTCAAATCTCATTGCTCGTTTGCGCGAGGCGGATCATCGTCAGCTCGCGCACGCCGCGCGCAATAATAATCTGACCGCGGTCCGTTTGATGCTCGTGATAGGCATGTCTGTGGAGGCGCGCAGCCAGCACAACGCGACGCCGCTGCATTGGGCTGCGTTTCACGGGAATGTCGAGATGGCTGAACTCATCTTGCGTAGAAATCCATCGTTGGAAGTGACGGACACGGATTTCAACGCGACCCCAATGGGCTGGGCCATTCATGGCTCCGAGAATGGCTGGCAGCGCGAAACGGGAAACTATGCCGCGGTGGTGGAAGCGCTGGTCCGCGCCGGCGCAAAGCCGCCGCGCGAGATTAACGGCAGCGCGGAAGTGAGGCAAATACTCTCCCAGCTTGAGCGCCCGGCACGAATCCCCCCTTTTCCGCAATCATGCTAGCAACCAAACCCGCAACCGCCGCAACTCTGCATGCGAGCTCCGATCATTCCTCCGAAACCCTGCGCGCGAGGTTGGACGCCATCTATCGCACGGAATCGCGCCGCGTCCTCGCCACGCTGATTCGTGTGCTCGGCGATTTTGAATTTGCCGAAGACGCTTTGCACGAGGCGTTTCGCGCCGCGCTCGAACAATGGCCGCGCGAGGGCGTGCCCGCCAATCCACGCGCGTGGCTCGTCTCCACGGGCCGCTTCAAAGCCATTGACGCGATGCGGCGACGCGCGCGCTTCGACGCGCTACAAGCGGAACTGGTGCAACGCTACGAGACGCAAACTCATGAAGCCGAGGAAGTGGAGGACGAGAGCGTTGCCGACGACCAACTGCGCTTGATCTTCACTTGCTGCCATCCGGCGCTTGCACCGGAAGCGCGCATGGCGTTGACGTTGCGCGAAGTCTGCGGCCTCACCACGGAAGAAATTGCGCGCGCTTTTCTCACCACACCTTCCACGCTCGCCCAACGCATCGTTCGCGCCAAAGCAAAGATTCGCGCCGCGCGCATTCCTTATCAAGTGCCCGCACGAACGGAGTTGCCGGATCGGCTCGACACTGTGCTCCATGTCATCTACTTGGTGTTCAATGAAGGATACTCCGCGTCATTCGGCGCCTCGCTCACGCGCTCCGAGCTTTCGAGCGAGGCGATTCGTTTGGCGCGACTGCTCGTCGAGTTGCTGCCTGAGCCGGAAGTGCTGGGACTTCTCGCGCTGATGTTGCTGCATGAATCGCGACGCGCAGCGCGCAGTTCCCCGACTGGTGATTTGATTCTGTTGGAAGAGCAAGATCGCTCGTGTTGGAATCGCGAATATATTTCGGAAGGCTTGATGTTGGTGGAGCGTGCGCTGTCGTCGCAACGCTTCGGCGCGTACACGATCCAAGCGGCCATTTCAGCCGTGCATGCGCAAGCGCTCACCGCCGCGGCGACGGATTGGGCGCAGATTGTTGCGCTGTACGATTTGCTTTTGCGGGCAGAGCCTTCCCCCGTGATCGAGTTGAATCGCGCCGCCGCGGTGGCGATGCGCGACGGACCTGCGGCAGGATTGGATTTGATCGATGCCATTCTCGCGCGCGGCGATCTCGTTGACTACCACTTGATACACTCGGCGCGGGCGGAGCTTTGCCGCCGACTGGGCAAAACCATAGCAGCGCGAGCTTCCTACGAACGCGCCCTCACTCTCACCAAGCAGGAGCCGGAGCGGCGGTTTCTCCAACGGCGACTCGAGGAATTGTCGTGCTGAAGCTGCCAACTCAACTTCCCGATCAACTGCATGCCCCTTCAATTTTCAACGCAGCAATCCCATTGTCGAATTTGGCTCCCGCCGAACGACTATAGAGTATCACCAGCAACTTCACCACGAATGGAGATACGCGCATGAAATACATATTACTGGTTTACTACGATGAACAAGCCTTGAGCGATTCCGAGCGCGAACATTGTTACGTGGAGTCCGCGCAGCTCACGCAGGAACTCAACGCGAGCGGCCAATATCTTGCCGCCAATCCGCTGCAATCCATATCAACGGCGACGAGCGTGAAAGTGCGCAACGGCAAACGGCTCGTGACTGACGGCCCCTTTGCGGAGACGCGGGAGCAACTCGGCGGTTATTTCCTGATCGAGGCCAAGAATCTCGACGAGGCCCTCGGCATTGCTGAGCGGATTCCCGTGGCGCGCGTGGGCACCATCGAGATCCGTCCGGTGGTGGAGATTCCCGGGCTGCCAACGGGTTAGTGTCCGCGAACAGCAGCCGTACTTCGTCGTCAACTCAAACTCGGAAAAATTTTAAAAATTTTTTTGCCATTTTTTTAAACACGGTTAACACGGATTTCACCGCGACGCCGATGGGCTGGGCTATCCACAGCTCGGAGCACGGCTGGCAGCGCGAAACGGGAAATCATGCCGAGGTGAGGCCAGTGCTCCTTCGGCAGAGTTCGCCTTCTGTCAATCCAAACTAAAGTTTCGGATGAATCATGTCGAAATTTAATGAGAGGAAAAAACCATGAAGTACCTGTGCCTGGCTTATGAGGAAGAGGGCAAACTGAACGCGCTGTCGCAAAGCGATTGGGGCAAGCTCAGAAACGAAACGTTGACTTACGTTGAAGAACTGCAGCAGAAAGGTTTTCTCATTACCGCAGAGCCTCTGCAAAGCGTGCGCACCGCCACTACGGTTCGCGTCCGCAGCGGCAAAGTAACCATCACCGACGGCCCTTTCGCCGAGACGAAGGAAACGCTGGGCGGGATCGTCTTGATCAACGCGCGAGACCTGAACGAGGCCATTCAGGTGGCCTCGAAGTGGCCGTCCGCGCGTTTGGGAAGCATCGAGGTGCGACCGATCGAAGATGGGCTTAAAGAAGACAAACGCTACGCGTAAACGTAGTGCCTGTTTCTAACAGGAGCAAACAGAGAAAACGGAGAATTCTTTCCCTGTTTACTCTGTTAGCTCCTGTTCAACAGGCACTACGATTTTAGACTGAGAAGTCTATTCTATCGATTCTACAGAAGCAAAAAGAGCAAACGGAGAATTTTTCTCTGTTTGCTCTGTTAGCTCTTGTTCAACAGGCAACCAATCGGTTTATTTTCTATGGCCGGCGTTCATTCTTCACGCGGCGATGAAAACGGTTCAATAGAGGCCAACAGGCAAACAAAGAATTTTTCTCTGTTTGCTCCGTTATCTCCTGTTTAACAAACATTCAATTTTAAACTAAGAGGGTATGACCATGCATCCTTTATTTGAAAAAGCTTCAAGCCTGACCGAAACCGTCATTGCCGCGGCGATTGAAGTTCACCGCGACAAAGGGCCAGGGCTTATTGAGTCCATTTACGAATGGTGCTTATTGAAAGAACTTGAGCTGCGCGGCCTGAAGTGTGTGAGCCAACAATCGGTGCTGATCAAATATAAGGGCTTCACCCGTGAAGAACCCTTGCGCTTTGATGTGTTGGTCGAGGACTGTTTATTGGTGGAGGCAAAGGCGGTCGAACACATTCTGCCGATCCATAAAGCGAAACTGCTGAGTTACATGAAACTGCTCGATCTGCCTCTCGGCCTGCTGATCAATTTTCATGAGATGAAAGTCACCGACGGTGTCAATCGTTTAATCCTGCCCGGAGCGAACAAGTGAAATAAGTTTTTTCAACAGGAGCGAACGGAGAAACCTTTCTCAGTTTGCTCTGTTCACTCCTGTTCAACGAGGAACCAAAACTTTGTGTCTTTGATTCAAATTCAACAGAAGCAAACCGAGCGAACGGAGAGACATTTCTCGATTTGCTCTGTTCGCTCCTGTTCAACATTGAAAATGATTTTGTTTGAACACTCTTTCGCTTTTTTTGTGATACGCAATCGTTTGAAAAGCGCGTTGTCAACTTAAAGGAACAGGAGCAAACAGAGAAAACGAAGAATTCTTTCTCTGTTTACTCTGTTTGCTTCTGTTCAACAGCATTCACTTGGTTCAAAAAGGAGGCACAATCATGCGATTCATGATTTTAGTCAAAGCCAACAAAGATTCAGAGGCGGGCGTTTTGCCGGACGAGAAAATTTTGACTGAAATGGGAAAGTTTAACGAAGAGTTGGTGAAAGCCGGCGTGATGCTCGCGGGCGAGGGGCTGCATCCGAGCTCGAAGGGCGCGCGCGTCAAGCTCGCGCAAGGAAAATGGAACGTAACCGATGGCCCCTTCACCGAGACGAAAGAGTTGCTCGCCGGTTTTTGGCTGTGGCAGTGCAAGTCAAAAGAAGAGGCGATTGCCTGGCTCAAGCGCAGCCCTTTTGGCGAAGGCGAGGAAATTGAGATTCGCCAGGTATTCGAAGCGGAGGATTTTGGCGAAGCGTTCACGCCCGAGTTGCGAGAGCAAGAAGAACGTTTGCGCGCGCAGACCGCGGCGAAGCAGTAGGCGTGCTTTTCATGATAGAACCTGAATTTTGCACCACACTCGCGCCGGCTTGCGCCTGATGCTGAAGCATCAAACGAAGGTTGGCGATTGCACCAGCGCAAAATTCAGCCACAACAAAAGTCACGATAACCTCCAACCAATCCGAAGAGGAGTTCTTGTGTTGAAAAAAATTCTCATCGCCCTCGCAGTGATCGTTGTCGCGCTGCTCGGCTTCGCAACGACCAAACCGGATACGTTTCGCGTCGAGCGCGGCGCGAGCATCAAAGCGACGCCGGAGACAATCTTCGCGCACCTCAACGATTTTCGCAGTTGGGGTTCCTGGTCGCCGTGGGAGAAATTGGACCCCGCGCTGCAGCGAACCTACAGCGGCGCGGCAATCGGCGCGGGCGCCGTATATGAATGGAAAGGTAACAGCGACGTCGGCGCGGGCCGCATGGAGATTTTGGAATCTTCGCCATCCTCGAAGCTTCGCATCAAGCTGGATTTCACCGAGCCGTTTGAAGGCCACAACACGACTGAATTTACGCTGATCCCCGACGGCGAAGCCACGAAAGTCTCGTGGGCGATGCACGGGCCCAATCAATTTCTCGGGAAAGTCATGAGCATCTTCGTTGATATGGACAACATGCTTGGAAAGGATTTCGAAACCGGCCTGGCCAATTTGAAGGCCGTCGCGGAGGCGGGCAAACAAGATCTCGTCATCACGCGAATATTCGACGCGCCGCTCGAAACCGTTTGGAAGGCTTGGACCGAGCCGGAGCAAGTCATGAAATGGTGGGGGCCGACCGGCTTTACTTCGCCGAGCTGCCAAATAGATTTTCGTGAAGGCGGAAAATTTATCTTTCACATGCGCGCGCCCAAAGAAATGAACAACGCTGATTTCTACACCGGCGGCGTGTACAAGAAGATCGTGCCCGCGGAGCTTATCGAATTTACACAAAGCTTGTCAGATAAAGACGGCAACAGAATCAATCCGGCCACGATGGGCATGCCCGCGGACTTTCCGGAAGAGATTCCATCTCTGTTGGCTTTCAAGCGCGTGGGCGAGAAAACGGAATTGACCGCCGTCGAATACGGCTGGAAGTTGGGCCAAATGCGCGAGATGTCCAAGCTCGGCTTGGAGCAGTGTCTTGATAAGTTGGCCGCGGTTGTGGCGAACTAATAACGTTGATCGGGTAACGTCAATTTCAAAAGGATGAATAGGTGATTGGCGATGAAAAAGTCCAAGAAGTCGAAAAGTGTTGAAGGCGCTTCTAGCGGTGACGACCAAATCGCCGCATACTCGCAAGCGCAACCGCTCGCGTTTCGGACGATCTGCGATGTCCTGCGCGAGTTGATTGACACGGCCCTTCCCAAGGCGACCTCCAAAGTATGGCACGGTAGTCCGGTGTGGTTCATTGATGACAATCCCGTTGTCGGTTACAACGCGACTGCGAAGGCCGTCAATCTCTTGTTCTGGAATGGACGGGCGTTCGACGAGGCCGGCCTCAAACCCGTGGGCAAATACCAAGCGGCGCAGGCCATGTTCGGTGATGCCGCCGAGATCGACCCCAAGGTCGTTCGCCGCTGGCTGAAAAAGGCCGAGTCGAATGTCTTCGACTCGAAAGCGTTTTTTAAAAAACTCCGCGAGGGAAAAAGAATCAAATAGAGGTCGTATGCATCCACAACCATTCATTTGCGTGCGCGATGTCGAAGCGAGCAGCCGCTGGTATCAGCGTCTGCTTGGTTGTCAAAGCGCACATGGCGGTCTCGAGTATGAACGACTGGTTTCGCAGGGCCGGTTGGTCTTGCAACTGCACCGATGGGAGGTGGAGCATGATCATGGCCCTCTCGGAGATCCCGACCTCAAGCCATACGGAAATGGCGTGCTGCTGTGGTTTGAGATCGACGATTTCGACGCGGCAGTTGCTCGCGCCAATGAACTGAACGCCGAGATTGTCATGCCGCGTCATCGTAATCCTCCCGACGGCAACGGCGGTCCGAACCACTGGGAATTATGGCTGCGCGATCTCGACGGCTACACAGTGGTTTTAGCCAGTCCGGACGGTTCAGCGGATGGAAATTGGAGACCTTAGCATCTACTGGAGTGTCAAACTTCAGTTTGACATACCGCCGCTTTATTGTCAAACTAAAGTTTGAAACTCCACTACGAAGGAGTTCCGATGAAAACGAACCAAACAACGCCCAAGACCATTGACGAATACCTCGCGCGCTTTCCGCAGGAGGTGCAAACGCTTCTGCAAAAGATCAGGATGACGATTCATCAAGCGGCGCCCGGCGCAGAGGAAAAAATCAGCTATCAAATCCCGACCATCACGCTGAACGGCGATGATTTGATTTGTTTTGCCGGTTGGAAAAAACATGTCGCGCTTTATCCGGCGCCAAGAGGAAGCGAAGAGTTTAAAGAAGAACTCTCGGCTTATGCCGGAGGAAAGGGCACGGTGCAATTTCCCTTCGATCAACCCATTCCTTTTGGCTTGATCAAAAGAATCGTGAAATTTCGGATAAAGAAAAATCGAGAACGCGCGGAGGCCAGAGCAAAAAAGAAATCAAGCGCGAAGGCAAAACCAAGGAGTCATGTGAAATGAAGAAAGCCGCTTCATCCAAAAAGAACGCACCCGCCAAAGACGTTGACGCTTATCTTGCCTCGACGCCAAAAGAGCTGCGGGCGGCTCTCGAAAATTTGCGCGCGGCCATCCAAGCCGCGGCGCCGAAGGCGGAAGAGATGATCAGCTATCAGATTCCGACCTACAAATATCACGGGCCATTGGTCCACTTCGTCGCGCGCGCGAGTTATTGCAGTTTCATCGCGGTGAGCAAAACGGTTTTGGAAAAATTCAAAAGCGAGCTTGCAGACTTTGACACTTCCGGAACCACGATTCATTTCACGGCGGAAAATCCGCTGCCGGCAACGCTGGTTAAAAAAATCGTCAAAGCGCGAGTTGCTGAGAATGAAGCGCAGGCCAAGCTGAAACAGAAATCATAAGGCTAAACCATGACTTCAAAAAAAGCGCGTCCGACAAACATCGCCGAATACATCGATGCCGCGCCCAAAGAGGCGCAAGAGAAATTGCGCGAACTGCACGCGTGTATTCGCAAAGCCGCGCCAGACGCGACTGAAAGCTTAAAGTGGGGAATGCCGGCTTTCTCCTATCGGAGAATACTGGTCACGTTCAAGGCATTCAAACATCACCTCGGCTTTTATCCCGCGCCGTCTGCGGTGAAAGCCTTCGCAAAAGAGCTGTCGAAATTTAAAACGGCCAGCGCCTCGATCCAGTTTCCGCTGGACAAGCCGCTGCCGCTCGCTCTGATTCGCAAGATCACCGCGTTCCGCGTGAAAGAAAGCCTCGAGGAAGACGCGAAATGGAGAACGTGATCCCGCGATCCGCCGCTTCCGGCAACGGATCAGTATCAACATGGATAAACTCAAGGAGTAACGCGATGATCACAGACATTCAGAAATACATCACCCGCAGCCATCAAAAAGAATGGCGTCCTTTGGTGGAGGACGGCGTGGATAGCAAAGGAATCTTTGTAAAAGTTTTGCGCTTCGACGAACAAACGCAAAGAGCGCCGGCCATTCTTTTGAAATTCGAGGCAGGCACAACATACCCTTATCATAATCACCCTGCGGGAGAAGAGTTGTTGGTGTTGGAAGGAGAAGCGATCATAGAAGGCGAAAGATTGTCCGCCGGTGATTATTTATATACGCCTCCTAACTTCAAACATTCGGTGAAATCTGAAACTGGGTGTGTTCTGCTATTCATCGTCCCCGCGGAAGTTGAGATTTTGAAAGATTGACGCCACAGGGAAATACGCAATCTTAAAAGATTATGAAAAAATCTGCTTGAAATTCACAGCGGCAAAGCCGCTTCCGGCGAAGCTCGTAAAGAAAATTGTCAAAGCAAGAGTTGCAGAGAATGAGGCGCAAGTTAAACTTGGACAAAAATGAAAATGCAGAAACGCAAAATCTTTAAGATCGTTTGGTTCAGCCTGGCGGCGGTATTTTTAATTTGGAATTGGTCGACCTTTCAATCGCGCAACCTTCCCAAAGATACATTGACGAGCAATGGTTTGGCGAACGTCGTGGAGAATGACGATCAAATAACGTTTCAGGCGAATGAATCAATGCAAACCGTCGAGGTGATATTTTTTCCTGGCGGCTTGGCCGATCCCAAAGCTTATGCGCCATTGTGCAAAAAAATTGCGGCAAGAGGATACACCTGTCATATCATTAAAATGTCCTTTCGGCTGCCGCAACGCGACTATCAAAAGATTTCTCGCATGTTCGATTTGAAGTCGGGGCATTACGTCATTGGCGGGCATTCGCAAGGCGGGAAAATGGCGGCGCAATTCGTTTATGAAAATCCTGGGCTCATGAAAGGCCTTTTCTTGTTGGGAACTTCTCATCCAAGAGACATTGACTTGTCCAACCAATCTATTCCTGCGATTAAATTCTACGCAGAAAACGACGGCCTGGCCAGTGTCGAGGAAGTGCTGGAAAATAAAGACAAACTGCCGATCAACGCGAAGCTGATATTCATCGAAGGCGGAAACCATTCGCAATTCGGTTATTTAGGCGGCTTGCTCATGGACGACAAAGCCGACATCACTCTTGAAGAGCAACAGACAATCGTATTGGAGAATTTGGTAAACTTCTTAAACGAAATAAGCGACGACAAAGGAAAAGGAATCTGAAATGCCAGCGGGTATCAGCGCCAAGCAGTTCGTTAAAGAATTGGAAGCACACCGTTCATCGGCAGAACTCAAAAAGATTCAGCGCTACTTTAAATCCGGCGCAGGCGAGTACGGCGAGGGCGATAA
>CAYNDW010000064.1:0-15017 GCA_964395375.1 uncultured Cytophagia bacterium | reverse complement strand
ATCAAAAGAACGCCCAGGTAGAACATCGAAAGGGTCACCGGGCGGCTGATTGAAGTAAAGGATGCAACGGATGAGTATATGGCCGCGCTCGCGAAGGCCGAAAGCGTGTTGGAGCCGGTGAGCTTATCGCACCGTGATGCGGCGGAGTATGCTGCTTTGAAAGCCGCGCCCGGCTCCGTGCGCAAATGGAAGGTTGTGCTAGATGACGAGGGTCGTATGATTTTTCGGTTTAACATCGTTACGACCGGCGGGCAAGAGCGTCGCGTCACCGTGGATGCGCGCTCGCAGACCGTTTTGGAAGTGGCCGCGGTCGAGAATAAAAGTTGAAAAGCTCCGGACTGTTAGATTTTTGAGTCATCTGGCGCGTCAACCAGACAGTGTGCCATGAAGATTTTTTAAGAAATGCGCCTCTCGTTGCTTTCGCGCTGCGGCTTGCTTATCTTCAGCCCGTTTGTGAAAAGGACGTCACGGCGCAGCATTAAACTCCTCGCAATGGTTTACCTCGAAAAGCTTCGCCTCATACTTTTGCCTTTTCCACCGCGGCACAAGCACCCCCTCAAATCAAATCTTTTGTAAAAATTGTTTGATTGCGTTCTGCACCCCGCCGGTTTTGCGCCTACTGTTGTTGCAGGAAATGGGCGAAGCAGAAAATGGGGCAGCTCATCTCTAGGCGGTATTGCCTGCGTTGTAAGCTCCATTGGTCTGTGCTTAAAAAATCACCTCTGATCAAAACAAAAAAAGCGGAGACTTTTGTCGTCCGCGATTTTTCTGTTGTGATCGTATTTTTTCACATTTCAATCTTGGGTAATCGCAAGAAGCACTACCCCAACTGCCAGGAGGCACAGCATGTACAATGATAGGAATTTCGCGGGAGAGCTCGACATGAAAGCTTACCACACCGATTTCGAAATCGAAGCTGCCGAAGATCCGGATGAATACGACGACGCCGGCGAGGCCAACGACCCCAACTCGCCGATTTGGGAGGATAGCTCCGTACAGAATAGCTATTACGGCAACGATCCGGCGCAACCGGATTCGAACGAAATCAGCCAAGACTGATTTGGCGCTTGGACTCGTGTAGGAAAAAATTGCCGAGGTCATCCGGGCCGAATCTTTAAACTAGAGCAAGGCTTGCTCTGCTTTGAAGATGAGGCCCGGCTAGTTTATGTGCTCACCCTGCTTTGCTCACCTCCAATCCGCTTTCCGCCAATACCTCTCTAATTTGTTTCCGAGCCTCGGTTGCAACCGCGAGCAATGGCGGTCGCGGCGCCCCGCCGAAATATCCGATTTCATCCAATGCCGCTTTCAAGCCGGGCACGCCATAACGCGCGACAATGATTCTTCCCAACGGCGCTAATTTTTCCGCAAGCGTTCGCGCGGCTTCCCACTTTTTTTCGTTCACGCACTCATAGAGCATAACACACTCGCGCGGCGCAACGTTGGCCAGCGCGAGTATCGCGCCGTCCATGCCGTGCAGCAAACCCGCGAAGAACACGGCGTCGGAGCCGATGAGAATTTGAAACTCCGGCGGCGTTTTCGCGCGCAGTTCCACGAGTTGTGCGAGGTTACCGGCGCTGTCTTTCATGCCGATGATATTCGGATGCTGCGCCAATTCCACAACCAACTCCACCGGCAGATTCATGTTGGTGAATTTCGGCACATTGTAAAGCAGAAGCGGAATCGGCGAGGCCTCGGCGACGGTTTCAAAATAGCGCCGAAGCGCATCGTGCGATAAGTGCCGGCCATAGTAAAAAGGATTGACCACGAGCGCGGCCTCCGCGCCCAAATCCGCGACGCGCATGGTGAGCACGACCGTCGCCTCGGTGGATTCCATGCCCGTGCCCACGAGCAGCAATTGGTCCGAAGGAATTTCCTTGCGCGCGACGCGCACCACTTCCAAACGCTCAGCGTCGCTGAGCAGCGGCGCTTCACCATTTGAGCCGAGCACGACATAGCCGGAAAGCCCGGTGGTATTCCAGCGCTTTAAATTTTCCGCCAAATGGCGCGGCGAAAAGTGGCCGTTAGCAAAGGGCGTCGGCGCCGGGGGAAAGACGCCTTTAAGATTGAGTGGCATGCAGCCTCCTGAAAGGTTCGTTGCGAAATTTCAGCGCTGAAAATACCGCTTCTGTTTTTCTCTTCCAAAGAGAAGTTCCATGTTGTCTCAAAAACTTCACGCCTCATTTTCCGCATAACGCCGAAACGGCGAATAAAAGGACAAGGTTCAGGAGCGGCGCGCCTCGACTCCAAATCGTGCGCTGCGCCGCGCAAATTTGTCGTTCCCGCTTACGCAGTTCTTCCGCTCTGAAGCTAGTAAATCATATATCGTAAATTCCTCACACCTCGACATTTCTTAAACCATTGCTTGCGCGCCGTTGCCGCGCTTTTGTCACGCGGCAGGGCTATGAAGGAGAATGTTCATGCGAAAACTCAGACTCGGCTCTGTGGGGTTGGCGTTTTGTTTTCTGCTGCTCAATTTGAGCCGGCTGTTTGCGGTTGATTCGGAAAATCCTGAGGCCATGCGCTGGTTCAATCTCGGCTTGCAGGAGAATGACGCGCAGAAAAAAATTGCGGCATATGCCAAGGCCATCGAGCTTGATCCTAAGTTTATCGAAGCCTATTACAATCTCGGGCTAGCCTATCGCCAAGCGCAAGATTTTGTCCAGGCAGAAAAATTTCTGCGGAGCGCGCTCGAAGCCGACCCTGCGAAGCTAAGAACCGACACCAAGCTGCAAGTGAAGTATGAGCTGGCGGCGACTTATAAACGGCAGGCCAAGAATAAGGACTACGAAACGACCTTGCTCGAAGCCCAGGCTTTGGCGCAAGAAGCGGCGATTCGCAACCAGATCAATCTAGAATTGGGGCGCTATTACTACGAGCAAGGGCGCTACGACGAAGCCGCAAAAACTTTGCGAGAGAGCGGGCAACTGAGCGCTGCGGAGGCCAATGAATTTGACACGCTTATTCGCCAAGCGGAAACCGCAGCCGAGTTGCAAAAAAACTATACCGCGGCGCTCAAAGCGAAGAGCAGCGGCAACGTCGGCGGCGCACTGGTTTTGTTCGAACAAGCGCAGAGCTATGAGCGCGCGGGCAATTTGGAAATGGCCTTGGCCAGTTATGAGAGCCTGTTAAAGTTGGAGAGCAGCCACCTCGAAGCGCGCGCCAAGTATGAAACCGTGAAGCAACAGCTCGCCCAGAAACATTTGACTGATACGTTGGAGCGGGAATACAGCGCCGGCATGACGGCTTTGAAAAGCCGCGATTGGACGCGCGCGACTTTGGCCTTCGAGAAGATTTTTAATAACGACTCGAATTACAAAGACACGCGCAGCCGATTGGCCGAGGCCCAAAAGGCGCTGGACCGCGAAAGCAAAGAGACGATCGCGGCGCGTTATTATGTTGAAGGCGTGACTGCAATGAATCGCGGCGATCTTGACGGCGCGTTGGTTGCGCTGGAGAAAGTCAGCAAAATAAATGTGCAATATCGCAATACCGCGGGCTTGTTAAAGCAAATCGAACAGGCGCTCGCACAACAACCGGTGGCGGCGCGCCCCTCAAATAATGCGGCGATGGATTCGCTTTATCAAACGGCGCTGGCCTCCATGGAAGCGAAGGATTGGATGCAAGCCGTAATCATCTTGGAAAAGATCGCGCTGCTTGCGCCGAATTATCGCGAGGTTGATGCGCGCCTCGAACATGCGCGCACGCAACTCAAACTTGCGGCCGCGACGGAGCAGACCGTGGCGCAAAATGCGGAGCCGCAAGGCGAGGCCCCGATATGGCAAAACCCTGGCGTGCTGGCCGCGTTGCTGCTCTTGCCCCTTCTCGGATTCGTGGCGGTTTCGCCCGCAACACACGCGCGCTATTATCTCATGCGGAATGATTTTTCCGCGGCGGCGGCGATTTATGAACAATTGCTCGCGCGCCATCCGCAACGCACGAAGTTCTATCCCGCGTTGGGGAATTTATATTTTCTGCTGGGGCGCCGGGATTTGCAAGCGATGAAAGTCTACAAGACGATTCTGCAGCTAAATCTGCCTATGCGAAATCGCGAGGGCATCAACGCCATTGTGGCCGAGCACTTTCTCACCGAAGGCCGCACCGATTCGGACGCCATCGAAGTGTTGGAGAACGCGTTGAAGATTGAACAGAACCGGTATCGCGGTTAAGCGGGTGTCGGTGCGATACTGCATCAGGGTTAGTTTGCAATGCCGCTTTTTAAAATGTCATCCTGGAAGGAACTTCCCTAGTGCATGGCTCTATTCCCAGCGCGAGGGAAGTTTCTTGCAGAATGACAAACGGAGGAGAGTTACAAACCGAATTTTGCATTCGTGAGGTCGCCGACCATCGCCTGATGCTGAAGCATCAGACTAGGAGATGCAAGCCGACTAAAGTCCATACGTGTCAAGCTAAAGAAATTTGCACAACGTATTCCCCCCTTGAGGGGGGTTAGGGGGGTGTTCTTGAGGCCAAAGAGCACTATGGAAATCATGTGCGCCCTTGCGCTACCTTTCAGAAGCTACACTTCAGTTCATCATGATGCCGAGCGACACCCCCCTGGCCCCCCTCAAGGGGGGAATTGTTCGGGCACTCCGCCTTAGCTTGACACCTATGGACTAAAGTCGGCTCTCACCTATTGGGTCATTAGCGATCTAGGGCTACGAAAGAAATGAAACCGTCTGTGCGATAAGAAGCTGGAAGTTTATTCTAAAACAGAAGAGGCGACACATGTCAAACTTAAAATACCCTCTCATGAAACTCGTGCTCGCGCTGGGTGTTGCCGGAGGCTTTGCGTCCGCGCCGGCGCAATCACAAAATGCCCAGGCGTTGAATTGGTTTAAATCCGCGAATGAAGAGCGCGACCCGCAACGCAAGATCGAAGCGTATGCGCGCGCGATTGAAAACGACTCGGCTTTTGCCGAGGCGTATTATAACCTCGGCATGGTTTATAAGCAGCAGCAAGAGCATGCGCGCGCCGAGTTCAATCTGCGCAAGGCTTATTCTTTCAAAGTGAATCGCTTTACCTTCGAACAAAAAGACCGTCTGATTTACGATCTGGCTTTTACGCTCAAGAAGCAAAGCAAGACTTCCGAAGCTGAGAAAATGCTGCGCGCGGCCAAGGTGGAAATTGGGGACAAGAAGCTGAAGAGCATGGCGGTCTTCGAATTGGGCAAATTGCTCTTCGAGCAGAATCGCATGACCGAGGCCTTGCAGGAATTGCGCGAAGGCCAGAAAATAAATCCAGTCAATCAAACCTTTTTTAGCAACCTCATTCAACTTGCGGAAAACAGTCTAGCCTGGCAAGGCCAGTATGATAAAGCCGTGCAAGCCGAGGCCCGAGGGCAGTGGCAGGAAGCGCGCGGCTTGTTCGCACTGATTCAAATTCAAAACGCGAGCTATAAAGACGTGGCGATCCGCATCGCGGGTTTGGATTCCACGCTGAATGCGGAGGCCGGAAACACGCAAACCCTTGCTGCGACTTTTGAGCAGGCCCAGCAATACGAAAAGAATGGCGAGTTGGAGCTTGCGATTTCCGTGTATGAACATGTGCTGCAACAAAAAGGCGAGCAACCCGAGTGGCGCGCCCGGCTGACGCAAGCGCGCGAGAAATTGGAGCAACAACGCCGCGCGGAGCGGACGGCAAGCGAATATGCCGTGGGCCTGGCCGCGCTCAAAACGCAGAACTGGACCGGCGCCGTGCTCGCGTTCGAACGCGTGTTGGAGTTGGACAATAACTTTCCCAACGTGCGCGATAAGATCGCCGAGGCGCAGGCCAGCTTGCAACGCGAAAGCAATGACAATATCTGCGCGCGCTACTATGCCGACGGCGTGGCCGCGATGGGACGCGAGGATTGGGGCGGCGCGTTGGCCGCGTTTGAAAAAGTGCGCCGGCTGGATGCGGAATATCGGGAAGTCAAAAGTAAATTAGCGCAAGTAGAGCGCGCGTTGGAAGTGCCGCGCGCGCTTGCGGCTGATCCGCGGAATGCGCCCGTGCCGCGCGCGCAAACGCTCTATGAAGAGGCCTTGGTGGCGATGGCCAAAGAAGATTGGATGCAAGCCGTCATCCATTTGGAAACGGTGCAATTGCTCCAACCGAATTATCGCGATGTGGTCGAGCGCTTGGCGCACGCGCGCACGCGCTTGCATGCTCCGGCTGGAGCCGCCAGCGAGAGCAACAGCGGCTCGTCTTCCATGAGCCTGGCGCTGATGGTGGCCGCGCTGGTGATGGTGCCGGCGCTGGGTTTTCTCGTGTTTTCGCCAGCGATGCGCGCGCGCTATCATCTCTTGCGCGGCGATCATGCCGCGGTGGTGCGCATCTACGAACGCATGCTCGCGAAGAACCCGCTCCGCGCGAAGCTGAATCCGGCGATCGTTACGACGCTCTCGAATTATTATTTGATGTCGGGCCGCGTGGATGAACAAGCGCTCGCGATACACAAAGTTGCGCAAGAAGCGAAGCTGCTCACTTCCTCCAGCCGAGAGTTCGACGCCGGGCATAATTCCACGGAAGTAACCGTCACAAGTCAAAGCGCGGACGCCTTCAAAGCGTTGGAAAACTCTTTGAACCATCGCAAAATCTCATCGCTCACCTCAAAATAATCACGGACGAAACGCATGGCCAACCTCGATTTCAAGCCCCCGATGGAGCAACAAGCCAATCGGTTGAATCAACTCTTGTATACGCTGGCGCGCGCGTATTTGCAGCGGGGGCAGTTCAGCGAAGCTTACGAAAAACTGAAGCAGCTCCTTCAGCTTGAAAATGAAAACACCGAGTTCCTGCTTGATGCGGCGATCGCCGGCCTCGCGCTGAACGACGTTTCCGAACCCGCGCTGGCTTTGTATCAGAAAGCGTTGGAGTTCAACCCCGCCTCCAAGGCGTTGCGGTTGAATCTGGTGGACTTTTTTTTGAAGCAACAACTGCTCAATCCGTTCGCGGTGGAGCTGTGCGAAAGCATGTTGGAGCAAAGCCCGGCGAATGAGCCGCAGTTGCGGCAATTTTTGAAACAGGGCTATGCCGCTTTAGGCATGGTGGAGAAGGCGCAGGCGGAAGAGTTGCGCGCAATCTTCGCGGGCCGCAACACCGAGGCGATTCGCGCTTACGTGGAAAAATTTTGGTGGGAAGGAAAATTCGCGGAGGCGCATGCGGTTTTGCAAAACGCGCCGGCCGGCAACGGCGCGGCCGATTACCTGCAACGCGAGCTTGCGCTCACGCATGCGTATGAGGCGCTCACCTCGCCGCATTTGAAAACGGACGCGCGTTTGGCGGAGAGCATCCTGGCGGCGCTGTCGCGCCTCGTTCCGGCAGAAGCCTTTCTCGATTGGCGCGATTATGTGCTGTTGCGCCATACGCTGCCTGCGCCGGCAGTGCAGCTTTGGTGGAAGAACGCCAAACGGGATGAGCTGCCGTTCGAGCTTAATAACTCTCCGCTCAAACATGTTCTAGCGCGCACCGCGAATCGCGAGCTGGAGCTGAAAAGTTTTGACGCTGCGGAGGTGTTTGAACTTTTGCCTCCCCAGGACGGCGAACCGTCTGAAGCGGCGCCTTGGCCCGGCGCAATTTTTATGCTGGCGCAGATTTCTTCGCCCAGTGGCAATCCCGTGCCGCCGCGTTTGATCGACTTGCTGCGTTCACACTTGCAGCAATTGCAGCAGACGCACGTGCGGGGCACCGGCGCTTGCGTGATGAGCTTCACGAACGAGGCTTTGCCGCACGTTCGCGCAATGGTTGAGTTCATGCAAAGCTTGGAAGATTACAACGCGGCCGCGCCGGAAGCCGAGCGCGTGTTTTTGAGCTGCGTGTTGCGGGTGCAACCGTTAACGGCCGAGGGCGTGAGTCAAAGCTTGCTTGCAGCGTTGGTAGAAACTTCGCACTTGTTGCACACCTGCGCCGCTTCCGCGAACGCTGAAAGCGGGGCGGGCCTGCTTTGGCTGCAAACCACTGCGTCGGATCATGCCGCGCTCAAAAGCAGCGGCGTGCAAATGATGACCATGCCGAGCGTCTCGTGGTGGCCCGGCAAAGAGACGGCTTGCGTCGAAGTGCTGTGGCGCAATCCCATCTTGCAGCTTAAAGAAGGGCAGCAATACGAGTTCGGCAGATATTTGATCACGCAGCGCTTGCTGCGGCACACGACCTATGCGACTTACCTCGCGACCGATTTGTTGATGGAGCGCCAGATCATCATGAAGGTCATGCTGCCGCAAGCCTCGGCCACGTTTCTGCAGAATGAACGCAAACGCAATCACCTTTTCGATCGCATCAAAAGCGTCGGGCGCGTGTGCCATCCTTATCTCGCCTTCTTGCACGAAATGGGCGAGCACGAGGGCATGGTCTTTTTCACGCGCGAGTACATTGACGGCAAGAACCTGACGGAGATTAATATTCCGGAAGAACAACGCGACGCGGAGGTGTTGATGCTCCTGCAAAAGATCGTGCGCGCGCTCCGCTATGCGCATGACAAAGGCGTGGTGTTCATGAACCTCAAACCCGGCAACATCTGGCTCAGCGATGCGCAAGAGTTGAAGATCACGGACTTTCGTATTCCCGGATTCAATGAAGATCCTTCCACGGCCAATGTGCTTGCGCCCTCGCATTGGCGTTATCAAGCGCCGGAAATTTTACTCGAAGGCAAAGGCGATGCGCGCAGTGATATTTATTCGATGGGGGTGATTGCGTATGAGCTGGTGGCGGGCCGGCATCCGTACACGACTTCGCGCACGGTCAATGCTCCACAAGACATTCCCCACATGCGCATCACGTCATTGGGCGACGTAGACAAGCGGCATCATCGTGCTTGGGATAAATTCGTCATGCGCGCGCTGCACCTCGACGCCGACCGCCGTTTCCAAAGTTTAGAGGAGATGGACGAAGAACTGCGCGCGATTCAAGCGGAGATGTTGGAGAAGGCGTTGAAAGTGGGGAGGTGAGGGGTTGGATGGTTGGATTGGTGGAGGGTTGGAGTGTTGGAGTGTTGGAGTGTTGGAGTGAGGGAGTGGTGGAGTGCTGGAGTGTTGGAGTGATGGAGTTGTGAAGTATTGGAATGCCTAGAAACCCAACACTTCATCAATCCATAACTCCATTGCTCCACCACTCCAAGCAGCCTAAAACTTCCTTGACCATTCCTTCGGCCAGCGTTCGACCACGACTTTCGTCTGCGTGAAGAACTCGACGCCGTGTTTGCCTTGCGCGTGCAAATCGCCGAAGAAGCTTTCCTTCCATCCGCTGAACGGGAAGTAGGCCATGGGCGCGGCCACGCCGAGATTGATGCCGATATTTCCCACCTCTGCTTCGTAGCGAAACTTTCGCGCCGCGGCGCCGCTGCTTGTGAACAAACACGCCATGTTGCCGTATTGCCCGGCATTGATGAATGCAATCGCCTCGTCAATCGTTTCCATGTGCAGCAGCGTCATCACCGGGCCGAAGAATTCCGTGCGCGCGAGCGCGCTGGAAGGGGAGACATCCTGCAAAATCGTGGGGCGGATAAAATTGCCGGACTCGTATTTTGCAATCTTCGCGTTGCGGCCATCGACCAACGCCTTCGCGCCTTCGCTCACACCTTGCGCAATCAAACCCTCGACGCGCTTCTGACTTTCCGCAGAAATCACCGGCCCCATTTCCACGCCGGCCTCCAATCCATAGCCCACCACGCGCGAAGCTGCGACTTCTGCAATCGCCTCGGTAAAAACTTTTCTGCTCTCGCCGATTGTAATCGTCATGGAGCCCGCTAGACAACGTTGGCCCGCGCAGCCGAACGCGCTATCCGCGGCGATGCTTGTGGTCATTTTCATATCCGCATCGGGGAGCACGATGATGGGATTGCGCGCGCCGCCTTGACATTGCGCGCGCTTGCCGTTCGCGGTGGCGCGGCTATAAATATATCTCGCCACCGGCGTCGAGCCGACGAAACTAATCGCGCGAATGAGCGGATGATCGAGAATCGCATCCACGGTTTCTTTCGCGCCGTTCACGAGGTTCATCACGCCTTTGGGCAAGCCGGTTCGTTCGAGCAGTTGAAAAACTTTCTGCATGGTCAGCGGCACTTTTTCCGAGGGTTTGATGATATAGGTATTGCCGCACGCAATCGCATAGGGAAAAAACCAAAACGCAATCATGCCCGGAAAATTGAACGGCACAATCGCGGCGCACACGCCCACGGGCTGGCGAATCATCAGCTCGTCGATGCCGCTGGCGATGTCTTCCAGCAAATCGCCTTGCATCATCATGGGAATGCCGCATGCAATCTCGACGTTCTCGATGGCGCGCTGCATCTCGGCTTTGGCCTCGCCAAAAGTTTTGCCGCACTCCATCGTAATCGTGCGCGCGAGCTCGTCGAGATTTTCTTCGAGCAACACTTTGAGCTTGAAAAGATATTGAATACGATCGCCGGGCGGCACGCGCCGCCACTCTTGATAAGCCGCGTAGGCCGCTTGCGCGGCCTCATCCACTTCTTGCGCCGGCGAGAGCGGCACTTTGCCGAGCACTTCCGCGGTCGCGGGATTGACGAGGTCTAGCGTTTGCGTCGCACGCGAAGCGCGCCATTCGCCGTTACAGTAGTTCTGCAAAATCGTAGTTGTGGGCATGGGAGCCGTCTCCAAGTGAGATGAAGCAATTAGTGCTGCAACGCTGCTGCGAGTTTGCCGTTCGCCTCGGAGGGCAAGACGAGGAAATGATAGCCGTAATCAAGAAGAATGTCCATCGTTCGACCGCCGGCGTACTCGATGATCTCCATGAATTTCTCTTCGTTATCCGGATGTGTGAATTCTAGCCAAATGGTGTTTTCGCTCTCGGCGCTTGGAGCGGCCTCGACAAATTTGGTTTCGGGGAATTTTGCCTCGATTTCTTTGACCAAGAGCGCGATGAGCTCTTTTTGCTTATGATTGCGTCGCATGGGTATGAAGAACTCCGTTGAACCGAAGGCGGCTTAATCCATCGGCGGATGCCATCCGGCTGTAATCCAGCGTCGTCGCGCATGAACTCTGCTTGTGGCATTCATTTGAAGCGCGATAACCGTGGCGCGACCAACAGACGTCAACCCAACGATATATGTACCGTCCTCGCTCCACGCAAAATGCTCCGCCCAATTCTGCGTGCGTGGATTAAACAAAGCCTCTTGAAGTTTTGTTAAAGGATCCTCGGCTTGAACTTGAGCGCCTTTATAGTTATTGCACACAGAACAAGCTAGCCAAAGATTTTCTTCAATTGAAAGTCCGCCCAATGCTCGCGGAAAGATATGCTCAACGTGGAGAGGATAGCCGACGATTTCTTCAAGGCTCTGGCAATAACCACAGCGATAATGCGCGGCTTCTGCCACCCGTTTGCGCAAGGCTTCAGGAATGTACGTTCGCGCCATGATTGGGGCTCAACTTGTTGCGATCAGACACCTCATACCCACGCGCCTTGAGCAAAACCGCGGCTTGACCGCGTCGCAAGACGAGCCGATGATAGTCTTCCAACAAGCAGTCGATCGTCTGTTGTTCGGTTGCTGAGATCCGGCCTTGGTTTTTGCGATCTAATAGTGCATCCATTTCCTCATAATGCTCCGACGGCAAGGTTTCGCGCATGACTTGCCAAATCTCATGATCAGGTAAGAATGCTAGCCTGGAAAGCTCATCGGCTAACTCCTCCTGCAAGCCGGCAAGAGGCGGTAAAGCTGTTGCGACAGCATCCGCTAAAAGGTTTTCTACCGAAACCTGCAGCTCTTGCGACAAACGCTTGGCGCGCTGCATGATCGGTAGCGGCAAATGCAACGTAATGGATTCGCCCACAAGAGCCGTGTGCATTATTATTTCCTCCGCGAGTAAAGTTTTTAGTTTAAAATATGCGCGCCAACATACAGCGATTCTCTTCGAAAAGCAAGATACGGTTTTACGGCAGGCATACTTTTCACAGCACCAACACCACCTTCGTGCAACCCTCCAGCTTCTGATCGAAAATTTTGTAACCTTCCACGCCTTGCGCGAGCGGCAGGCGGTGCGAAATCACCGCGCGATAATCATATTTTCGTTGGCGCACGAGGCCGAGCAATCTCTCCATGTAATAACGCGCCGGGCATCGGCCAACTTTGTAGGTGAGATTTTTATCGTAGGCTTCGCCGGGAGAGAACGCGAAGTGCGGTGCGGTATGCACGCCGACAACGGAGATGACGCCGCCGGGCCGCACCACTTCCAGCGCCAAACGTTGCGCGGAGGGGCTACCCACAACTTCGAGCGCGGCCTCAACGCCTCTTCCACCCGTTGCCGCGCGAATCATTTCAATCGCGTTGTTCTCTTTTAAAGAGATCGGCGCCGCGCCGAATTTTTCCGCGAGCTGCAAGCGCTCCGCAATACTATCAATCGCAAAAATCTTTTCCGCGCCCAGCTCACGCGCCGCTAAAAGCGCCATGATGCCCACCGGGCCGCAACCGATGATCGCATACGCGCCGTGCGGCTTGATCTCCGCGCGCTCGGCGCAGAAATAGCCGGTCGAAAGAATATCGCCGAGCAGCAACGCTTCCTCCGCGTGAATCTCTTCGGGCACGCGCAACAGCGTGGCCTCCGCGAGCGGAATGCGCACGAGTTCGGCTTGCGCGCCGTGCAGCCCCGCACCGTTTTGCCGCCAACCGAGCAGTTGCCCTTGCTCACAACGCGCCGTTAAACCGATTTTGCAATAGAAGCACTGCCCACAATTCGTCGTGAACGGGGAGCAGACGAGTTCGCCGATTTTGAATTTCGCGACACTCTTTCCTCGCGCGACAATTTCTCCGACAACTTCATGCCCCATCACCGTGCCGTGCTCCAAGCCCGCTTCGCGCTCATGATACGCGTGCAAATCCGAGCCGCAAATGCCCGCGCAATGTGTTTTGAGAATCACGTCCGTGGGCGCGAGAATTTCGGGATCGGCCACGGTTTCGTAGTGCAGATTTGCTTTGCCGTGAAAGGTGAGAGCTTGCATATTGGAACACCTCGTTGCAATTGAGTGGGAACACCGTCATGAGTAGTTTCAGAATAATTCCAAACCCATTGCGAAGCAAGCGCAAAAATTTTCCGCTTTGTTCGCCGCAGGAGATTTTATATCATTACGCATACTTTTAGAGAGGAAGGATTTTGATGCTTGAAAATTTCCGTCTAAGCAATCCTCGTTTGGCCCTAAGCTTGTCCGGCATCCTGCTCCTTTGTTGCGTGCTCGCCGTGTTGCCTTTAGCAATAAACGAAACCCTTGAAGACGCGCTGGTCGACGTGCAATTCAAGCTGCGTGGCGAGCGCGAATTGTCGGAGCGCTTCGTGCTTGTATTTATCGGCGCGGAGGATATTCGCGCGCTCGGCGGCTGGCCGCTCACGCGCGATTATTATGGCTATCTTATGCACATTCTCTCCGCGCGCGGCGCGAAAGTCATTGGCCTCGATCTCTTGCTCGATGCGCCGCAATGGCGCTATCCCGAATATGACAGCTTGCTCGCCGGCTACTTCGAGGCCTTTGAGCGCGATTGCCTGCCCATGACCTTTGCCGAGTTTGCGCCGGCCGCGCAGCTTTTCAAGGGCGAACTACCTGCGCGGCCATGGCAGCGGTTTCGTCAACGCGTTGGCGGCGAGGGCTTTAGCAACTTCGAGCGCGCCACAACCTTGCGGCGCGCGACCCTCCTTGCGGCTTCAAACGACACGCTCGCGCCTTCATTTGGGCTGGAATTGGCGCGGCTTTTTTTAGAGGGAAAAAAAAAGCTTTCGTTCGATTCGAAGCGCCTCGTGCTCGCACAATCGGAGGCTCGCACGCTCTCCTTTCCGCTTGATGCACACGCGCAACTGCGCCTCAATCACTTCGGCGGCGCGGAACAACTCACCGCGATCAGCCTCGTTGATCTCTTGCAGACTTTTTCTGCGCAGCCCGAGGCGCTGCAATTTGCAGGCAAGCTGGTGCTCGTGGCCGTCACCGATCCGAGTTTGACCACGTTCAAAAGCACGCCGCTAGCCGCGAGCCTGCCCGCCTCTTTCATGCATCTGACCGTGGCGGAAAATCTCATTCAACAAAACTATTTGCGCGAGTTGGGCATGCTGGGGCAACTGCTCAGCATTGCCGGCGCTGTCTTCGCGGTGTGGTTCATGAGCAAAAGCGAAAAGCAAAAAATCTTTTGGGTGATGGGCCTCGGTGCGCTTGCGGCTTATTGGGCAATAGCCGCTTTATTTTTTCGCTATGGCAATTTGATCTTGCCGTTGTTCTACCCCACACTCGCGGCGATGAGTTGTTTGGCTGCTGTTTTTTTCCATCACCAACAAGAGCAATACGGGCAAGCGACAACGCAGCGGCAACTTTTACAACAAGCTATTCTTGCGAAAGAAACGCAACTTGAAGCCGTCGAAGCTGCGCGCACCGAGCTGCAGCAGCAATTGCAAAACGAAGAGCAGGAACAGGCTTTGCTTTCGCAAACGAGCCGGCAGCAATTGGAAGAACAACAACGCCAGATTCTCTCTTTGGAAAAACAGCTCAACGATCTGCGCGCATATGCCGCGCCCGCAATGGTGTTCGCGGAAAATAAATTTTCCGAGATCGTGTCTGCGCCGGACAGCCCCATGGCCGAAGTGCTCGGTCTCGTTGCGAAAGTTGCGCGCGACGGCATTCCCGTGCTCATTCAAGGCGAAACCGGCACCGGCAAAGAGTTGCTTGCGCGCGCGCTGCATCAATCCGGCAAGCGTAGCGCGGCGCCGTTCGTGGCGGTGAATTGCGGCGCGTTGCCCGAAGCTTTGTTGGAGAGCGAATTGTTCGGCCATGAGAAAGGCAGCTTTACCGGCGCGCATGCGCGTCGTCGCGGCCGTTTTGAACTTGCCGCGGGCGGAACGATTTTCTTGGATGAGGTCGGCGAGACCACGCCGGCGTTTCAAGCGCGGCTGTTGCGGGTTTTGCAGGAAGGCACATTCGAAAGAGTCGGCGGGGAGGAAAGTTTGAAGGCCAACGCGCGCGTGCTCGCGGCAAGCAATCACGATTTGCAGCGCGCGGTCGCCGAGAAAAAGTTTCGCGCGGATTTGTTCTATCGTCTCAACGGCGTTGTGCTCAT
>CAYNDW010000063.1:6584-15077 GCA_964395375.1 uncultured Cytophagia bacterium | reverse complement strand
ATTGTAGACTCCGGTTCTTCAATCGCAATCAAAGAAGCGGCTTGCGGTTGATAAACCGCCAACAGAATTCCCAACACGCGCAAGGTTCCGTCCGACATGTTAAATGCTTCAAAGTCCCACTTTTTTTTACCAGCCACTTGCTGAAAAAATTTTAAGGTTTCCTTCTGGCCAAACGGCTGTGGCTCGACACTCACGACGCCAGGAACGACTTTGCCCAATAAATGACAAATGCGTTCATAATCGTGCCCATTCTTTCCGCTGCCTTCCATGATTCGCCTCAAAACCGCAGCGGCATTTTTGCCATCAGGCAATAACTTCATTCCTTCCCCTAGATCAGGATCTTGCAATTGACGAATACTCTCGGGATGAAGAGTGTAACGTCGGATACCAGAGAGAAAATCAAAGACCGGGCGAAATTCCTCTGCGGCGGAAACGATGGTCAACGCGAGGCGATCTGATTCAATGCGCGGACGAATACCCGGCACTTCTTTGATAAAAGAGCCGTTCTTTACTTCAAACTCATGACGTGATCGTAGAAAACGCTCCACAACACAACGCTCGCGCGCAACCTCAAAAGCGCCTCCTGAGCGCGGCTGGATTTCAAAAGCATAGTCCGCACAACCGTCATCGCCAAAGTCGATTGTAAAGCGCAAACCGAGATTGGTTGGCCGGCGATCAGATTTATGCCGCACCGCCGTAACCCCGTTACGATTTCTAAAAGCCAATTGAATTGAGTGATTGAGGCAATCGGCGACAAATGAAATCGCATCAACAAAATTGCTCTTGCCGGCGCCGTTTGGCCCCACTAAAACCGTCAAACCCGACTGGAGATTGACGACAGTTTCAGCGATGTTTTTGAAGCGGCGGATTTGGATTTGTCTTAAATACGGTCGAGCCATAGTCATCACCTTGTTGAGTTGAGTTTTTCTTCCATGCACCATATAGAAAAACTTGGAATAAAAAACAACCCGACTTCACATTTTCTTTTCGCCTCTCCTCACCACCCGTCCCGGCTTCGCGCCGGTGTGCTCGCCGTCTTTCAACACTTGCACGCCATTCACCCACACCTGCAACACGCCGGTGGAAAATTGATGCGGCTGATCAAACGTCGCGTGATCTTGAATCGTTGCAGGGTCGAACACAACAATGTCGGCATAGTTGCCCGTTGCGAGCGCGCCGCGTTTTTTAATGCCGAGATTTTGCGCGGGCAATGAGGTGAGACGGCGCACGCCTTCTTCCAACGAGATCAATTTCTCCTCGCGCACGTACTTGCCGAGCAAGCGCGCGAACGTGCCGTACGCGCGCGGATGCGGATTGCGCTTCATGAACACGCCTTCGGGCGCGAGCGATTCCGCATCAGAGCAGAAGCTCACCCACGGCAACTTGATCTGCTGCGCGAGGTTTTCTTCCGACATGAGAAAGTAAACACTTTCCACGCGGCTGTCATCTTCAATCACCAAATCCATCGCCGTCTCTGCGGGCGTTTTGCCGCGCATGCTTGCAACTTCCGCGAGCGTTTTGCCGGTGAGCGGCTTTAATGCTTCAGAACGAAAGCCGACTAACAAAATTTTTTCCGGCCCGGCTGCAACGAAAAAATTTTCCCACGCATCCGTGGGCGTTGCCATCTCTTGCGCGACTTTTTTTCGAATCGCCGGATCTTGCAAACGCGCTTTCCATGATTTGAATCCGCCTTCTTGCACCCACGGCGGCATCGAAGCATCAAGTCCGGTTGCGCCCGCGGGATACGTGTACATGTCCGCGGTGATGCGCAAACCTTCCGCGCGTGCGGCCTCGACTTTTTGAATGACTTGATCGAGCTTGTCCCAATTGTTCCGCCCCGCGGCTTTGAGATGATAAATCTCCGCGGGGATTTTTGCGGCGCGCGCGATGTGAAGCAACTCATCAACGGCTTCGAGCAAACGATTGCCTTCGCTGCGCATGTGCGAGATGTACGTGCCGCCGTATTCCGCGGCGACTTTGCACATTTCGATCAACTCGTCAGTTTGCGCATAAAAAGCGGGAGCATAGATCAAAGACGAGCCGACGCCGAGCGCGCCTTCTTCCATGCCCTGTCGCACGAGGCGCCGCATCTCTTCCAACTCTTCCACGTTCGGCGGGCGATTGTCATACCCAAGCGTGTGAATGCGCACTGTGGTCGCGCCGACAAACGAAGCGATGTTCGTCGAGATGCCGCGCTGCGCGAGATAATCCATGTACTCGCCGAGCGTGGTCCACTTCACTTCGAACTTGATATCGGCTTGCTGCTCGAGCACTTCTTGTTTCATCTTGTCATTGAGCGGGCCCATGGACCAACCCTCGCCGAACACTTCAAGCGTCACGCCTTGGCGAATGTCGCTCTGCGAGCGACCGTCTTCGATCAACGTTTCCGTGGCCCAGCTCAACATGTTGATGAAGCCCGGCGCAACGGCCAAGCCTTGCGCATCGACTTCGCTGCGGGCTTTGACGTTTTTCAAATCGCCGAGCGCGGCAATCGTATCGGCATTGATCGCGACAACGCCCAGGTGCGGCGCGCTGCCCGTGCCGTCATAAATTTTCGCGTTGCGGATGACGAGGTCGTACTCGATTGTGGGCGAACACGCGCAGAAGCAAATGAGACACAAAAACGCGAGCGCCGTGCGATAAAATTTCAACATGTCCTTCCTCTCCTTAGTTTGTTGAATCAAGATAACCTTTCGTGAGGTTCATTAGCAAGAGTGTTCATCTTAGGGTGCACCACACGCATCAACGCACTCCCGCATAATTGGTCGAGTCGAGCCGTCCAGTCATAACGCCATCTGTTATCTTCAATTTGGGGATTCGCAAACTGCTCGAGGATTTCATGCTCGAACGCATGGTGGAGAAGGTCATGACTCGGAGGAGTTATGACCTTTGGTTTTTTGAGAGGTTTTTAATTATGCCCAACGTGGGAGAATATCAACGAGTCTTGGGCCGTGGCTGGTGTTGTGGGCCGTGGCGAATTTCGTAGCGGATTTCAAAATCATCACCACTAAAGTCTCGCCCCATGCTTTCATGCGGCGCAGCATTTTGGATTTGCCGGAGAGCGGCAGCTTGCCGCAACTAAATCCGCCAACCGCGAATGAACGCTAATCGCCGCGAATAAAGATCAGCGTGCATTCGCATGAATTAGCGGTTCGTTAAAAATCATCGCGGTTGTGATAGTTTTTTTCAGGGTCATGCTATTTGTTCACAGGAGCATCTAACCAACAAGAGCATCACCGATGAACCTCAATGGCGAACAACTGCAACTCAAGTACATTGCGCTCGCGCAAGTCATTTTATGGGATGAGAATCCGAAGAAGCATGACGTTGGCGGACTCATGCAATCCATCAACGTTACGGCTTTGTCGATCCGCCGAAGTTTGATCCGCAACGCAACAGTGGCACCGGCGTGTATGGCAACGGCCGCTCGGAATGCGTGAAGTTGATCCAGCAAGAAACGCTGCATGGGTGTCCTGCCGGTGTTGTTCGATTTCAAGCAGCTAGGCCGCCGATTTCTTTTTTGCGAGAGTTTTCTTCTCTTATACCATTGTCGTTGAAGGTCAAAGTGAAAGCAACTCTCGTCAAATGCGCGCGACCGGCAATCGGAACGCGGCCATCTCTTGCCCATTCCGCACCAACAGAACGTCGCCGATCAGCACCGGATGATTCCACGTTTTGCCCTTGATCGCCGGGAAGCGCGCCAGCTCCGTGAATTTATCAGAGGCCGCATTGACCAGCGCCAGCTCACCTTGCTCCGAGAGCACCAGCAGCAAGTCCTGCTCGGGCAACAGAACGAGTTGGCCCTGGCCGTAGCGGCCGCCTTTCCATTTGCGCTTGCCGTCCGCGACGTCGATGCATGCGAGGATGCTGCCGTCGAAGCCAAACGCATGGCTTTGGTGAATGACGAAAGAACTGAAGGATGGCTTTAACCCATTCGAAGTCCAACGCTCCTCGACGGTCCATCCGCCAGATCCATGCGCAACCGCGAGGCGGCGTATGCCGATTGGAGAGGCGGAGGCGTCAATCATGCTGACCAACAGGTCCCCTTCATCAGTCATGGCCGGCTGCACGATGCCGACACCGGGCCATGGGTTCTCCCAGAGGAGCGTGCCATCGGTCGGCGCGACGCTGATCGTGCCGTCATGGCTCTGCAGCAGGACCTGCGAGATGCCGTTGATCGTCAGGAGATGCGGTGAGCTATAGCTTCCGCCGCCGGCTGGAGCGGTCCAGCGCGGCTCGCCAGTGGCGAGATCGTAGGCACGGAGCGCGCGGGCTTGGACGATGACGATGTCGTCCACCACGAGCGGCGAGCTCACGAAGCCCCACATCGGGAGTTTCGCCTCGGTGTCGGAGGCAACGTTGCGTGACCACACGACGGCACCGTTCTGAGCGTCGAGCGCGTTTAGAATTCCAGTCGCCCCAAACGTGTATACGCGCCCATTGCTCAGGGCCGGCGTTGCGCGCGGTCCGGCGCCCACATGTGAATCCCAGAACCGAACCGTGTCACGGTGCATCCACACCGGCTCGCCTGTGGTCAGACTGTAGCAGGCGACGACTTCGTCATCACCGCGCTGCTCGTGGGTGTAGAAGAGATCGCCGCGCACCGCGAAAGAAGAAACGCCAGGCCCGACTGGTCGCCGCCATAGTTCAACGGGCGGTGAGGCCTTCCAGTCGGTGTTGATTCTCACGCCGCGAATAATGCCATCGCGTTCGCGTCCGCGAAAGCCGGGCCACTCGGCTTCTGCCTTCGTTGCTGCTGGAGCCGTCATAAGTGTCGCTGAACCACCCCGAGTAGAGTCGAGGGGCGCGCTGGTTTTGGCCACGAGTCGTTCTTTAGAAGTTTTTGAAGTTGTTGGAGTCGACGCAAGCACCGCCGGCTTGCCCACAGCAGCGTCGATGGGCTTATCGCTCGTTCGAGTTGTATCGGGAACCTGCTCTGCAACCTGAGCCGTCGGAAGCGCCGCGGGCTTGCTCTGAGCGGAGTCGAAGGGCTTGTGGTCGGCCAGAGCCAGAAGCCGCTCCTCGGGAGTCTCAGCCCACCGCCACGCGAACTCCGCAGTTCCCTCGCCGGTTATGCCCTTGCTCTGGACGAGCGTCCAAGCTCCATACGCGAGCAGGAGGGTCGCGACCATGGTGGCTCGCCGAATCCCATCCGAGAGGTGACGGCTGGCTACCGCCCAAACGGCGAAAGCGAGGCTCACGAACGGGATGGCATAGAGGTAGAACTGAAATCCCATGTTCCCCTTCGCAACCGACTCATGGAGGAAGCGCGGTGTCGCGAAGAGCGCGACGATCATCAGAACAATGGCGCCCACGCGCTCGAGCCAGTGCGCCCGGCTGAAGAACAGCCACCACAGAACGATAACCAACGCGCCGACCGCTCCACAAAGCAGCGAAAACAAAAGAGCGTTGGGCGCGACGATAGGGCCGACATACCTCACCAGACACAACACTGCGGCGAACACGCCGGGCCACAGCCGGAGCGGTTTGCGAGGAGCGGAGGCGTTGGTCATGTCGCCGTTTTTTTTTGTTTGATTGAACATGGTTTTGTCCTCTTCCTGTTTTTTTAAAGATCAAATTTACGTCGTCTATTTGACAATGTTACTCCCTGAATTTTGCGCCGTGCTCGCGCCGGCCATCGCCTGAAGCATCAGGCTAGGAGATGCAAGCCCCGTGAACGGCATAGGTGTCAAGCTAAGGCGGAGTGCCCGAACAATTCCCCCCTTGAGGGGGGCCAGGGGGGTGTCGCTCGGCATCATGATGAACTGAAGTGTAGCTTCTGAAAGGTAGCGCAAGGGCGCACATGATTTCTATAATGCTCTTTGGCCTCAAGAACACCCCCCTAACCCCCCTCAAGGGGGGAATACGTTGTGCAAATTTCTTTAGCTTGACATGTATGCCGTGAACGGGGCTGACACCCAATTGGTATGAACCCCGCTTGCGGCTTTTAGCCGTTGGAGCAAATCTTTTGGGATGCGGTTCCTTGGCGTTGCGAGCGTGATCATTCTCGCCCCGCGTCTATTTCTTGCAAGGCGACGCCTTTGATAATCAGCCACACTGCTAGCACCACTTCGAACACGGCCATCGGAATCCATACGAAGTAGGTCACGGAGCCGTGAAGGATTCCCGCGAGCTGCAGCGGCAGAGCCACCACAAGCAGGATCGACGCAGCGACGCCGAGCCACGCGAGCGAAACAGGAATGCTCCGCGCGCGGAGAAAGAGATAACAGAAGAGCGTGCTACCCACGGCGAAAAAAGTCGCGGCGATGGTCGGGTTCCATGATCGCGCCTTCAGCACAAAAGCGCCGAGCGCTTGCGCTGCCGCAGGGTCCGGCGCATTCGCGCCCTCTGCAGTCGCGAGCGCGAGCAATCCCAGCGTCAGCGACATGTAGACGCCGCCGATCACGCCCTCGCCGACGCGACAGATTAGAGCCAGCATGGCGAGATAAGGCTCCTGCTCGCGCGTGAGGGCATAGAGCGCAACGCCCAGCGTCAGCGCAATGAAGCAGGTGAGCAACCCGAGCACAACATTGACGCGCACATCCGTCGCGTGTTGCGCCATGTTCGCGAGCTTCGCCGCGGGATTCTCTCCCGCAGTGGCTCCGCCGAACACGGTCATTTGCGTGACGCCGATGGCGATATACAAGAGAAACATAACGCCGGCAAGGCGCGCGTAGAATTTCGGCGAGGTTGCAGCGGTGCGATTTGTCATTTCATTTTCTCCTCATGTAGATTTTTTTTCAGAATGGTTAGGCTCGCTCGTTGCGCAAACGTTTTGCTTTCTCTTCCCACTTCGGGACATTGACTCCCTTCACGAGGAGCCACACGATCAGCAAACCTTCACCGATCATACCAGGAGCCATGTTGTAAGGGGAAAGATATTTTGCGAGCGGCGGCCACAGAAAGGTTAGCCAACCCAAACCGGCAAACATCATGAACACGCCGATAATTCGCGGCAGGTAGGTCGATTTGTAAATGAGGCCGCCAACGAGAAGGCAGTGGAATCCGAAAAACACCAAGTCTCGCAAGTGGATGATCGGGGTGAGATGAAAGAGGCTAACGGCGCATCCCGCAAGGCCGAAGAACGCCGCCAGCAAAGAGACGGGCCTGCTCACCGGCTTGAGCAGGTCATAAAGGAGCAGCGTCACCACGATATAACACAGGGACGCGACGACGTTGGCGGCGGAAGAAACAGGGCCGCGGCCGAGAAAGAGGGCGAGTGAGCCGGATAGAAAAACCATCAACCAAAAGGCCCCGACGGTTCTGGCTTTGAAGAGCGGCGACGCTTTTGCAAGTCGTTGCATCATTTTGAAATTCATCCTTAATGTGATTTGGCGCCAACGATTCCCTGAAAGGTTTTTCGAATACGAACACGCCGCAGCCAATACCACATGAGCACAAGCGGCGACAACGCTAATATCACAAGCACCGGCGTAATGCGGAGCGGCTCGGGAATCTCGTCGGCCTGGCCGAGAAAAAAAGAACCCGTTGCAATGAAGAACGCGAAGCACATGCGCCACAGATGCCGTGCAATGCGGCGCGCGCCCTCCATGCCGCCAGCACGCATCAGCTTGACGTCAGATATGCCTGCGGAAAACGCAACCGCGCCGAAGAGGAGAAGTATCGGAATCGGCACGCCGTGCCTTGAGCTCTCGCCGCTGAGAAGCAATTCGAATCCTATTGTTGTGCTCGTTGCGCCGAGGGCGAAGGCCCAAAGCATGGCGACGAGATCCAACCAACGCCACCTAACCGTGAATGGGCGAACTGTGCTCAACGAGGTGGTCACCAAATAGATCGCGAGCAATCCGCCGAGCGCGTTCGTCTCGATACTTCGCAATACCGAGATCATAACTCCCGTGATCGCCATTGCGACCATCGCATAGACGAACAGCCTCCCGCTCAGGCGATGCAGCCACGCGCCCTTTGTTGCTGAGAGCGCAACGGCGCCGGCGATGAGGCCTAACGTGTCTCCAAGAATGTGAAGGAGTATGGTCATGCGCACGGTTATGCTCCTAGTCGATAGAGCTTGTGCCCCACGACAAAGAGCCAGCTTGTGGCAGCAACAGCATTCAGTATAATGGCAATGCTTACGCCTGCCACTGCAATGAGGCCGAGGCCTCCCGTCACCATGCCGAGATACGCCGCGAGCTTGCTGAACTCGCTCTTGAGCATGACAAAGCCCATCAATAAAAACGCAAAGGAGAGCGTGCCGATAGCCCACACTGCCGCAAGTGGTGATTCGAGCACGGCAGAGACATACATTGCCGCCGCGAGGTAGATCACTCTTTGGCTCTCAGTTGTAGCTGCAACATACTCTTCACTTAACACGAGCAGCGCGCCGTAGCTGGTCCAATTAACGGCATTTTCTAAAATAATGAAAAGACCCATGAACGCGATGGCGATGAGCATCGCGAAACGATTCACACTCTTAAGCGCAAAGTAGAGCGCAAGTGCAACGGGCACGTACAAAAAATTCGTCAAGACCGAGAGACC
>CAYNDW010000063.1:0-6574 GCA_964395375.1 uncultured Cytophagia bacterium | reverse complement strand
CCGTCGTCTTGCCGAGGAGATAATCCAACCTGGCCTCACCTCCCGTCGGCGGCACGCCAACGGAGGCATACAACGCAATGATAACGAGATAGGCGAGGCCGATGGCAAGCGCGGCGAGGCCGCCGAGGCGAAACCTCAAGTTGCCTTCCGGACGAGCAGCTTTGTTCATGGGATTCACCAGAGAGTTTCCTCGCTCAAATTTCTCATGGTCAATTAAGGATCTAAAGAGTTGAATCAGCGCAAAAAAAAAACAAAGATTTTCACGCAGAGCCGCAAAAGCGCGCAAAGAAAATCTCTTTGCGGGTTCTTTGCGTCTCTGCGCCTCTGCGTGCGCTCTTGCTTTTTGGGTTCCGGCTTGTCCTGCTTAGGAGTTGGAGCTTTGTTTTAAAAACAAAAAATTTTCTGTAAGCGGATTGAACGAATATCGCAGATGCTGCCTTTTGCTTCATCCGCTCGATTCGAAAACTCCGGTTACAAAAAGCTTTTGGTTGCGGCTCGCCCGCGTTGTGTGTTGCCCTGCGATTCGCCCACTTGATTCACGGACCGCAACGACAGGCCAAGATCGCGGATTCGAATGATCACGCCGTACAGCGCGGCTTGATCGACCACCGGCCCGATGAGCACGGTCGTGCCGTCGTCATGGCGTTGCAAGCTCAAGCCGCCAAACCACTCCGACCAGCGGTCGTCGAGATGACCCTTGATTTGAAATTCGTAGATGTCCATGAGCAGGTTTAGGCGCATGAGAGATTCAAAGACAGAATAAAATTCCCAAAGCTTTTTTCGGCGACAAAGCTTTTCCGCCGAGTGGCGCCGAAGTCACCGAGTTTCACCGAAGATTTTTTGCTGTTTCGTCGAAGCTTTGATTTGCACCGTTTTGACGAAGCAAATCCGGTTAGCTTTTTTTTCGATCATCGTCATAGCGATAATATACAAAATGAAGAATGCCTGCCGCATCAGCCGAAGGGTGTATTTGGGGGGTGTAGTTGAAGAAGGAAAGCAGTGAGAGTGCGCGGTAGGCTGGGATCAGGCGCGTTGGCGCTCAAGAAAGTAAGCCCAAGCCGGTTGGGCTAAAATTGTTTTATCATCGGCTTTGATTTCTTCGTTGCGGTCACGAGTCAAGATGCGCCCCGCCGGCAAATCCAGCATTTGCAAGGCTGCGATCATGCCTTTGATTTCACGCTCCCGCGTCGCCGTGGTGGCAAAATCCAGGCAGACATTTATCGGCTGTCCATTTTCCCAAAAGAAATCAACCTCCTGCTTGTCCAGTAAATAATGTGTCGTCAGCCCTTGCCGCCGCAGGTGCAGGAACACGGCGTTTTCCAGCACTCGGCCTCGGTCTTCGCCGATGCTCATCGCATACTTTAAAGCCGGATCGATCAGATACATTTTGCTCGGGTTCAGCGCCTGTGCGCGCACGGAACGATGCCAAATGTCGACTTTGAAGATCATGAAAGCTTCTTCGAGATAGGATATGTAATCGTACACTGTGTTTTTGCTCAGCGCATAACCTTGCGATTTCAGATCGTTGAAAGTCTTGGCCATGCTGATAGGTTGCGCTAAATTTCCAACCATGTATTTCAACAAATATTTCAGGAGCGAGGGAGTTTTTATGGAGAAGCGCTCGGTCAGGTCGCGATAAAGCATGAGGTTGAGATATTCTTCCACCGTTTTTTGGTGTAGATGCTCTGGCAGGAAAACCAGTTCCGGAAAACCGCCTTGACGCAGCCAACGATCGAACCAATGCAGCACCGTCGCCTGCCCTTTGGAGGTTTCCGGATTGACGCTAATCTTGTTGAAGAGCAAAAATTCACTGAAGCTCAACGGAAACACCTCGAACGGCAGCGTCCGGCCGCGAAGAGTTGTGGCAAGCTCCCGGCTCAATAATTTTGAAGAAGAGCCGGTCAGATAAATCCGGCAGTTTTCTGTGTCAATGAGTCGCCGGACGAATTTTTCCCAATTCGGGACTTCCTGCACCTCGTCGAAAAAGAACCAAACTATTGCTTCCCGGTTTTCCGGATACATTTCGTAGTAAGCTTGCACCAATGCTTCCATATCTTCGAGTCTTAAAGGGAAGAGGCGATCGTCCTCAAAGTTCAAATAAACCAGCCGGTGCGGTGGCACGCCTTTGCGCAACTCGCGAATGAGGTGGAACAACACGTGCGTTTTGCCGGCCCGCCGAGGTCCCAATAGCGACACAACTTTGGGCACATCGTGCGGCACGTCAATCTCTCTCGGAAATGTGTCGACTATCGGCTTGTCGATGAAATTGGCAATGATTTGCCGGAAAACAAGTTTTTTATCCATAATGTCCCTTTGTATAGAGCCAAATTTAAGCACAATTGTCCCTATTTGCAAGGACGAGTTTGCATGAGATCGTCCCTCTATGAAGGACTATCGCAAAAAAGCAGAAGAGTCGAAGCACTACAAGAGCTTCAACTCATTCACCCGCGCCACAGCTTCCGTGCGGTGCGTAACGCCCAGCTTGGCGTAGGCATTCGCGATGTGGCGCTTGACGGTGTGCAGACTGATGAACAGACGCTCGGCGATCTCTTGGTTCCGCATTCCTGCTGCAATGAGACGCAAAATTTCGATCTCACGTGTCGTTAGCGGCTCAACGAGAGCCGATTCAGTCACCGGCTTGGTCCTTATCTCCCGCAGCAGGTAAGTGAGGTAAGATGAAGAACCAACCTCCACCGGACCGCGATCGCTCTGCACGGCATCTGCAAGCGCCTCCAGCAGTTCGATCATCATCGGGCCTTCGCTTCCTTCCAGGACATGCGTAAACGTGCGGTTGAAACGCGCCGGCTCGCCGAGAAAGGTTGCACGTCCGAGCGATTTGAGGGCAAGCGTCCTTTCGCCCAAGAGCTCTTTTGCCATTGCTTGAAGCACGAGCACGTGAATCTCGTGTTGCACACACCCGATGCTGCGCACGAGCGGGAGCGCGCTGGAGAGAACTTTTTCAGCATCACAGTATTCAGCGCGTGCGAGCAGGTAGCGTGCGAAGGCGGTCATCTCCTCTTCATTGTTGCGATCCACTGCCATGTCCGGCGAGAGATTTCGATCTCGAACAACATCCGCTGCCGCTTCAAAGTCCTCGATTTGGCAATAGAACTTGAGCTGCACGGAAGAGAGAAAAGAAACGTAACGCGAATCGCTGGAGCCGCGAACGAATACTTGCGTTTGTTCCAACTGATTGAGCGCGGCTTTGGTATCGCCCGCGGCCAAAAACACTTGGGTCGCGGCGGCTCGCGCATGAAGGACCGGGCTTCGCGTTGGTGACTTGCCGGCCAATTCGAGCGCCGCCGCAATGTGGCGCGTTGCTCCCGCCAAGTCTGCGCGTTCCAGCGCGATCTCTGCAAGCGCCGTCTGGGAACTGCACAGCATCCAATGACCCTCCGCGGCCAGGTTTTGACCGAGGTGAAGTGCTTCTTCAAACGAGCGCCGGCCCTCTTCCAGCTTAGCCATTGCCACGTACACTTGCCCGCGCGCCGTGAGCATGTCAACGAGCAGCGGTGGATTCTGCGCGCGGCGGGCTTCCTCGACGCTTTGCTCGAGGTTCGGCAGCGCGGCTCTCAAATCGCTGCGGCGCGTCAGCATTCCCGCGTCAATCATGTGAAGCATTCCACGAAGGCGATGTTTGGAAGGTGAGATCAGCTTACGCGCTTGCTCGGCGATTGCCACGACCTCATCCGGATGCAGTTTGCGGGCTGAGGTGAAGAGTTTCAGCGCCAGCATTTCGCCTTTCAACGCTTGCAGTCCTTCAGGCCCGATCACGGTTCCGTTGACCTCGTGCGCAACATCGCATCCCCCACTGTTCTCGATTTTGCTGATCGCCTCTTCCGCCCATGAGGTGAGTCTGCGCGCAACTTGATTGTTGTTGTCAGAGGTCAACGCCACTGCGGCCTGGATGAGCGCTAACCGTGGTCTGTTTCGCATCATCTCTTCCGGCAGCGCTGCAGCCCAACGTGTAATCGACGCGTACCGGCCAATGCGCTCGAACTCCTCGAGATTGGCTGCGAGCAGGCGGGCCACGGTTTCATGATCACCGGCAGCGCGAGCGTGTTCAATAGCCTCGGCGGCCATGCCGGCCTCTTCAAACCAAGCCGCGGCGCGCTTATGCAAAGAAGGGATCTGATCGGGTTGCTCCTCCATCGCGTGCGCGCGGAGCACGTCGGCAAATAAATGGTGATAGCGATACCATTGACGCTTATCGTCGAGCGAAACGACAAACAGGTTGCTTCGATCCAGCGCCTCCAACATTTTTTTGCCATCTTCCTGCTTGATGACGGCATCGCACAGCGGACCGCTGAGTCGGTCGAGAATGGAAGTTTGGAGCAAAAAATTTCGAACCCGTTCGGGCTGGCGCTGCAGAACCTCTTCAACCAAATAATCCACGATGTAGCGATCATTGCCGGTGAAAGCGGTGATGAATCCCGCCACGTCGTCGTGCGCCTGCAGTGAAAGCGCTGCGAGTTGAAGCCCCGCGATCCAGCCTTCCGTGCGCGACTCTAACGCCGTCACCTCAGCACTTGAAAGATTCAGCTTCATCATCTCATTGAGAAAAGCAGCCGCCTCCTCGGCGGTGAAACGCAAATCCGCGGCCCGCAGCTCAATCGATTCACCGCGCACTCGCAAGCGAGCCAGTGGCAAGGGTGGATCCGAACGGCTGGCAATAATCAAATGCATCTGCGGCGGCAGATGATCGAGAAGAAAAGCGATGGCGCTGTGGATAGACTGAGCATCGATAACGTGGTAGTCGTCGAGGATGAGAACGAAGCGATGCTCGACCGTATTTATTTCGTTGATCAATGTCGTCAAGATCGACTCAATCGGCGGCGGCTGCGGCGATTGCAGCAAAGCAAGCGCACGCTCGCCAACCTCGGACCGGACCTTCTGGAGTGCGGTGATGAAGTAGGCCCAGAAGAACGCGGGATCATTGTCGCTCTGATCGAGTGAGACCCATCCTGCGGCTTGTTCATTAGCCGAGTTAGCCGCAAGCCATTCGGCCAGCAGCGTTGTCTTGCCAAAACCGGCAGGCGCCGAGACGAGCGTCAGCTTGCGCGCGCTCGCCTGATGCATGCGTTCGATCAGCCTCGGACGCGATACCAGACCGGCACGCCACTTGGGGATATAGAGCTTGGTTTTCAGTAGCGGGTTTTTAGCGATCATGTGTCCAGACGAATTATCCATAGACGAAATATGCGCCAAGTCGGCTCACTCTTTAATGACTACGCCGGACCACAGCAGCATGGCTTATGCAGAGTCGGTTTCGTTGATCTTTCTATTTGATATTGACTACATGATACGGCTTCGAACTCTGCTTGTCAATGACTCTACGAATCTTGTCAACTCCTGGTTGGCTGCGAGAAGGTCTCCAATGCGCACGCGTGCCGCTTCCACATGTTCTTTTATGCGGGCGAGCGTTCCACGGCCTTTTTGATCTGTATCTATCCAATCGTCGATTACTTGTAACCCTGTGACGGCGTAATCAGCCGTATCTAGTACACTGTTACCTTAGTTTTTGTAGTCTCGCCCCCTTGTGGGGCGCTGTTGGAGCCAATAAATTCGCGGGTCGTATCAATGCCCCACAAGGGGACAGGGCTACGAAATTAGGGTAACAGTGCACTAGAGTTCCTGAAAGGACCAATGAAAGAACGGACATCCCAGTATCACTTACCCTTTGGAGGAGACGTTCCTTCTGTGCCGCATTGCGGTACTCAATTGTAAGCTCCCTTGAAAGTGCATCAAGTTCTTCAAGGCGCAATTCGGGATGTTCCCGAAGGAAGGGGAACTCGGACATTGATTCAACCAAGATTCAACCAAATGCGACGCTGCAACCACGACATGCCCTTTGAGCATCGAAAGGAGCTTTAGTCGCCTCGTCAGTTCCGGGGTTCCACGTTGAAGAATTAAGCGTAGGGCGAGGTCGGTGAAATATACCCGAACCGCATCCAAAGAGTTTGGTGTAACAAGTTCCATAGTCAGTTCAGAGCATTGATTGCCGCCAGGATTAGCAACACGAGTTTTCTATTCATTCGCCAACTCAAGTCATCGATCAAAGTTTGGTTTACATAGATTATATGTGAAATCGCCTATCGCGAGCAAGCAGCACAAAAGCGCTTAACTTTGACGGAAATGCGGTTGTGGTGTTGCCAATCATTTTCAGCTTGCGGTGCGCCCCGCCGCGGCCCGTTTGTTGGCTGGGTGAGCCGCGTGTGTCCATTCCGCCGGCAGCGTGGTCTTGCCGAAGGGTTTTGTGGGGAGAGGGAGCAGAGTTTTGTCAATGAAACGACTTGTGAAAAGTGCGAGGACGTTCTTAAGGAATCACCAAGACCAATGCGAATGAACAAACGCATGCTGACCAAACTGCAAAGAAACACATGCAACCCATCTATCTTCTTTTGATTTGGATTTGTACCGTCGCCGAAGCGAAAGGAGAAAGACTTGGAACAACGGCGCCGCGAACACATGCATGCGCAGGAGATGTTTGAGAAAGTCGAGCGGTTTCTTGCGACCACAGTAATGCCTCAGTTACCGGTGGACAGACTTCGGCGTTTTCGGGGGGAGGCATAAC
>CAYNDW010000062.1:0-15136 GCA_964395375.1 uncultured Cytophagia bacterium | reverse complement strand
TCACCGAGTGTCGCCGAATAAAAGCTTTTTTCGGCGAAGCTCGGTGTCTTCGGTGTCTCTCGGCGGAAAAGTTTTTGCTTTTTTTGCAATGAATCGATTTCAAGGAGAATAAGTTACACTTTCGGGCTCTCGTTTTGTGATTGAGCCTCGACAACGGGGTTTAAGCACTCGGCAGTATCTCCAGTGCGTGAAAAGATTCCTTCCGCATGACAAGCTCGAGGTTCGGGGAAAGATCTTGAACCGAATGTTGTAGTACTAGAATATTCGGCGGGCAGCACAGTTGAAGCCGGCCCTCCATTTCTCCCGCTGCTCCTTCCAAAAATCATCTTGCCTTTCTTCCCCTCGCGGTGTATACTTTTTTCGCAATGCTTACGTCTACTTCAACGGATTTCATTTTCTGCCCGCGCAATACCCGCATGACGCCCAAAAGCCGTTCGTAGGTTTCGCGTCATGCGTGGGCAAGGCTTTTAATCTGACGAAGTAGAGTTACGTACGCATTTGAAAAAAAAGTCCGCCACACGATTCGCCCTTTATCCCCGGCCCATGAGAGGGAGCGTCACATGAAACTGCGCGTTGGTGTTCTTCCCTTCTTCCTCGCATTTTTTCCCGCTTTCATTTTTGCGCAACCTCGTGAACAAGGCGCGTTGCTCATCGACGGCGTTCCTGAAATTCCAGCGCGCATACTTCCGCGTTTGCAGCAATATCAAAACGTGCGCAGCGCCGCGTTTGCCGACTGGCATCCGAGCGGCGAGGGCATGCTCATCAGCACGCGCTTTGCGGAGACGAATCAATTGCATTATGTCGCGATGCCCGGCGGCGCGCGGCAACAATTGACTTTCTACAATGAAACCGTGTTTGGCGGCGCGTATTATCCCGGCGCCGAGCGCCAAGGATTTTTATTCAGCCTTGATGCGGGCGGCGCGGAGAATTATCAATTCTTTTTCTATGATCAACCCACCGGGCAAAATATTTTGCTTACCGACGGCAAGTCGCGCAACACCGGGCCGCGTTGGTCGCATGCGGGCGGGCGCGTCGCGTTTACGAGCACACTGCGCAACGGCCGCGACTTTGATTTGCGTTGGTTGACGCTCGCCGCGCCGGGCGTTTCGGAATTGCTCAAAGAATTATCCGGCTCGTGGAGCATCATCGGCTGGTCGCCCGACGACAAGCAGTTGCTCATGAGCGAGTTCCTCTCCGCGAATGAATCGTATTTGCACCTTTTCGATCTCGCCACCAAAGCGCTCACGCCCATCAATCCCCAACCCGGACAAAAAATCGCATACGGCAGCGCGACATGGAGCGCGGACGGCAAGGGCGTCTATTACACTTCAGACGAGAACGGCGAATTTCAGCAGCTCACGTATTATGATCTTTCCTCCAAAAAGAAAAACGTGTTGACGAGCACGTTGCCGTGGGACGTGGAAGAAGTTGAAGTCTCGCCCAACGGCAAGTGGCTCGCGTTCACGGCGAACGAAGACGGGCTTTCGAAACTGCACGTGCTCGCGCGCGGCCACATGAAAGAACTTGCGCTGCCGGCAATGCCCGCGGGCATTATCAGCGGGTTGAAATTTAAGCCGGACGGCTCCGCGTTGGCATTCACGATGAACACTTCGCAAACGCCGGGCGAGGTTTATGCGCTCGCCATGTCAAATCTGCAACTCCAGCGTTGGACCTTCAGCGAAGCGGGCGGCTTGAACGCGGAGAATTTTGTCGCGCCCACGCTGGTGCATTATCCGACTTTTGATCAAGAAAAAAATCAGCCGCGGCGCTTGCCCGCGTTTTATTATAAACCGAAAAACGCGAACGGCAAAACCGCGGTGATCATCTCCATTCACGGCGGCCCGGAAGGGCAATCGCGCCCGGGCTTCAGTTCACTCTATCAATATTGGCTGAAGGAGTCGGGCATTGCGGTGCTGTTGCCCAACGTGCGCGGCTCCACGGGTTACGGCAAAACTTTTCTCGCGCTCGACAACGGCTACAAACGCGAAGACACGGTGAAGGATATCGGCGCGTTGTTGGATTGGATTGCGCAACAGCCGGAGTTGGATGCGAGTCGCGTGGGCGTATATGGCGGCTCGTACGGCGGCTATATGGTGCTCGCGACGCTGACGCATTACAATGATCGCCTCAAAGCCGGCGTGGAAAGCGTGGGCATCAGCAACTTCGTGACGTTTCTCGAAAGCACGCAAGCGTATCGCCGCGATTTGCGCCGCGCGGAATACGGCGACGAGCGCGATCCCGAGATGCGCGAGTTTTTGCTCAAAATTTCGCCGATGACCAATGCGGCTAAAATCACTAAGCCGTTGTTGGTGGCGCAGGGCGCGAACGATCCGCGCGTGCCGCTGAACGAGTCGAATCAAATCGTCAAAACCATGCGCGCGAACGGCGGCGAAGTATGGTACGTCGTTGCGAAAGACGAAGGCCACGGCTTTCAGAAAAAATCGAATCGCGATTATTGGCTCAATGCCATGGCGTTGTTTTGGGAAACGCATTTGCTCGGGCGTAAGAGTTCTTCCGATTGAAAGAAGCGTTTGGCTTGTGGATCAAATTGGCGTGAGTTGCTAAACATTTTCAGGGAGATGAAAAATGAAATCGTTGCTACGAAGAAATCTTCTGGCGCTGTGCGTGTTGTTCTGCGCGTATGCCGCGCCCACCTCGGCGCAAACGTTGAATGCCGATCGCGCGTATGAGCATGTCTTGATTCCGCCGTTTAATCTCGCGGAGTTCTCCAACAACATGGCGCCGGTCACGGAGTTGCGTTTGTATGCTTATCGCAACAGCCTGTGGCGGCAAATTCCGTTTCAAATCGACGAACGCGGATTGGAGATCAATGCCGACGGCGATACGACGCTCAATAGCTATTTTCCCAATAGCAAAGACGGCCGGCTTGATGACAGCGACGAGATACTGTTCATGGCGCAGGACGCGGGCGAGCGCGCGCCCGCGAACAATTGGGTGTTAGACGATACGGCGCGGAGTTTTGCGCGTTATGAAATCAAAGTCACTGATCCGCTCACCCAACGCCAAGGGTATGTTTATCTCTATCGCTCGAACACTTTGCCGTTCGATCCGCTTTTGATCTCGTATGTAAAATACTCCGCCGGCCCGGCCGCGAATCCCGCGGCGGACACAGTGCGCGGCGTGAGTTATGTGCAAGGCCACACTTCGAACGGCATTCCGGATTATCTCACGGTGTCGCCTGCGTTCGGCGGCACCGGCGTGGATTTTTTAGATCGTTTGAAATTGCGCATTCGCGCAACGGTTCCGGTCTTCGGAAATCAGATTATTAACGAGCGCGACAATCTTGTCGCAGTGGCGGAAGGGATTCGCACGGTGCAAGGCCGCGTGCGCGTCATTCGCCAAGTGCGCGAGCGGCTACAAATTTTTCTTTTCAACACGCCGATTCCCGTGGATACGTTGGCGATCTCACTGTTCTGCTATCCCTACTCCGCGCAACTGGCGGGCGAGATCAATCTTACTTCCGGGCTGGGCGCGCGTTTGCTTCGCGCTTCATTTGATTTCGATCCGAACGTGAGCAATCAAGCGTGGCACAATCAAAACGCCGGGCCGCGCATTATCACCGGCACTTCGGGTTCGCTCACTCCGGCCGAGGCGCAGGTCGTGCTCTTGCCCAAACGCAATTGGTTCACGATGGGCAGCATTCACGGCAGCTTGACCGGCATCTTCAGCATGGATCCCATTGCCAGCACCACGCAGCAATTTTATTTTTGCGATTCGCAAAGCGCCACGGCTTGCGACGGCACGCCCGACACCGGCGACAATCGTTCCTATGGCGACACCGGTTTCATGATTACGAGCGCTTCCGCCATCGTCGCGCGGTTTCAATTGGGCATGAGCGCCTTCTATCACAAACCCAGCCTCACGCGCAACGAAGCCGCGGCCTTGAGCGCCAACGCCGAAGCGCCCGTGCAAATCATGGCGAACGCGCAGTCGTTCGACAATGTTGCGCCCACGCGCGTGCGCGATCTGCGCGTGTGCTTCACTACGGATACCTCCGCGGTGCTGTCCGTGACCGCGCCTTCGGATGCCGGCTCCTCAGTGAAGTTTTATGAAGTAGCTTATTCGACCGAGTCCGTTGACAGTGACACCGCCACTTGGTACAACACGATCGCGCAAAAGACGACAACCTTACCCGCACCTGCCGCGCCCGGTACGCTGCAATTGCTTCCGATTAGTCCTCTGAAAAAAGACTCAAGCTATTGCTTCATCCTGCGCTCGTTTGACGACTTCGGCAATGCTTCCGCGTTTTCCAATGTCGCGTGCGGCACGATTGTATCCGTGGCGGAACAAGAAGTCGCGGCGGATATGCCGCTGAACTTCACGCTCGCGCAAAGTTATCCCAATCCGTTTTCATTAAAAGAAGCTGCGACGTTGATCCGCTATGAATTAGCGCAAGCGCAAGCTGTGCCCGTGGCGTTGCGTGTGTATGATTTGCTCGGTCACGAAGTGCGACGATTGGTGAAAGCGCAACAAGCTCGCGGCTCGTATCGCGTGCAATGGGATGGCCGCGATGAGCGCGGCGTGCTCGTTCCTGCGGGCGTTTATTTCTATGAGCTGCGCGCCGGCGATTTGCGGCAAGTGAAGAAGATGGTTGTTGTGAGATAGAATGACTTTTTAATTGACCGAACCGCCCTCGGTACTTGTCATTCTGGAAGAACCTTCCCTCGTGCTCGCGACACCGCCGATTTTGAAAAATGTGTCACGCGAGAGGGAAGATTCTTTCAGAATGACCGTGCAGAGGGTGCTCATAAAACGGAGTCCTCTTTGTCGCCCACTCTGCAAGCACTCATTCAAAAGATCGACAGCTATCATCACCAAGCCCTCGAACTGCAAAAGCAAATGACCGCGATCCCCGCGCTCTCTCCTGAAAACGGCGGCGACGGTGAAAAAATAAAATCCGATTTCCTGCGCGCGTGGGTCGAGCGCGAGCTGCGACCCGATCATCTGGAAGAATATCGCGCGCCGGACGAGCGCGTCTCGTGCGGCTATCGTCCCAATCTCGTCGCGATGTTTAACGGCAAATCAAATGCGAAGACGATTTGGATCATGTCGCACATGGACGTGGTGCCGCCCGGCGATCTCTCGAAATGGACCGGCGATCCGTGGGTCATGCGCGTGGAGAAAACCAAAGACGGCCGCACCAAACTCATTGGTCGCGGCGTGGAAGACAATCAACAAGGCCTCGCCTCTTCCGTGTTCGCCGTAAAAGCGCTGCGCGATTTGAATATCACACCGGAGTGTAATGTCGGCCTCGTGCTCGTGGCCGATGAAGAAACCGGCAGCATATACGGCGCGGATTATTTGCTCAAGCAGCACAGCAGTTTGTTTTCGCCGCGCGATCTCGTCATCATCCCCGACGCGGGCGACAACAAGGGCAAGATGATCGAAGTCGCGGAAAAGAGCGTGGTGTGGCTCAAGTTTCATACGCGCGGCGTGCAAACGCACGGCTCCGTGCCGGAGAAAGGCCGCAACGCGCACAAAGCCGCGAGCTTTATGGTCACGCGTATGGAGTCGCTCTATAAAAAATTTTCCAAACGTAATGCGCTCTTTCATCCGCCCATTTGCACCTTCGAGCCGACGAAGCGCGAAGCCAACGTGCCGAACGTGAACACGATTCCCGGCGATGATGTTTTGTATTTCGATTGCCGCATTCTGCCGGATTACAAAGTCTCCGACGTGATGAAAGCCGTGCGCGTGATCACGAAAGAAATTGAGAAGCAGTTCAAAGTGAAGATCACGATTACGCCGCAGCAAATGAACGAGAAAGTCGCGCCGCCGACAGCGACCGATGCGCCCGTAGTGCTCGCGATTGCGAAAGCCATGCGCGAGTTGCGCCGCGTGCGCACGCAAGCCGTCGGCATCGGCGGCGGCACCGTGGCCGCGGTCTTCCGCAGCGCCGGTCTCCCCGCAGCCGTGTGGTCCACGATGGAAGACACCGCCCACTCGCCAGATGAGTTCGCGCTCGTGGAGCATTTGCTGAATGACGCGAAGGTGTTCGCGCATGTGTTTATGCAGGAGGATTAAGAAACGTGATGGACGGTAAAAGCCTAAACATTACCGCTGCAAAGATCGCGGATTTGCGTGCGCTCTTCCCGGAAGTATTCTCGGAAGACAAAATTGACTTTGCCCGCTTGAAGGAAACTTTGGGTGAAGAGGTTTTTGTTGTTGGCGAGCATTACGAACTCAGTTGGGCCGGCAAAGCCGAAGCGCGCAAGGAGATTCAAAAGCCGACTACCGCCACGCTGATCCCGAACAAAGAGGGCAGCGTCAACTTCGGCGCCTCGGAAAATATTTTCATTGAGGGCGAGAATCTCGAAGTTCTGCGAATTTTGCAGAAGGCCTATTATGGCAAGATCAAAATGATCTACATTGACCCGCCGTACAACACGGGCAACGATACCTTTGTTTATCCCGACGACTATGCGGAGCGACTGACGGATTACAACAAACGCGCGAGCGTCACCAACGGCGAGGGGTATTTGAACAAGCGCGATCTCTGGCGCAAGAACACGCGCGAGAACGGCCATTTTCATTCCGTGTGGCTTGGAATGATGTATCCGCGTTTGTATTTGGCGAGAAATTTACTGCGGCGAGATGGTGTATTTTTTATAAGTATCGACGACAATGAAGTTGCTAACCTGAAATTGTTATTAGATGAAATTTTCGGAGAAGAAAATTTCGAAGGCCACATTCATTGGCGGAGAAGGCATAACCAGCCCAATGACAAAACCAAGATGATCGCTTTGGTGGGCGAGCATATTTTGGCATACACTAGAGATAAAGATGCTTACAAAAAATCTGGTGTAGGAAAAGTCGGTCTCACTGGAAGTTTTTCTAATCCGGATAATGATCCACGTGGAGAATGGGCGAGCAAACCCTGGAAGGTTGGGTCGGATCAAAGCGGTTCACGTTATACCATCGTTTCGCCAACCGGAAAAACATTGGCGGAAGAGTGGATGGGGGAAAAAAACACTTTCGATGACCTAGTCAAAGACCATCGCATCGTGTGGCCAAAAAACGGGGACGGTTTGCCGCGCAAAAAGTATTTTCGATTTGAAAGAGAAGAAGAAGGACAATGCGCTACGAACTGGTGGTCTCACGAGGAGTTTGGACACAACCAAGCGGCAAATGATGAAATGACCGAGTTGTTCGGAATTAAGAACGTATTCAGCAATCCTAAACCCAAAAGATTGATTCGCGGCCTGCTTCAAATTGCAAATGTCGAGGGAAACGGCATCGTTCTCGACTTTTTTGCGGGGAGCGGCGCTACCGCGCAAGCCGTTTTGGAGTTAAACGCAGAAGATTTCGGCACTCGCAAGTTTATTTGCGTGCAGATGCCCGAGCGCTTGGAAGAAAAGAGCGAAGCCTATAAAGCCGGCTATCGCACCATTGCAGATATTTGCAAAGCGCGCATCAAAAAAGTTATTGAAAACATGCAGCAGGCGCGGTTGACAGAGCTTGAGTTGAATGGACATCAGCACCCTCTCGGCTTTCAAGCCTTCCGCCTTGCGCCCAGCAACTTCAAGCAATGGCGCGGCGAGGTGACGGGCGAAGAGGTTTTGCAGCAGCTGGAGGCGTTCATTCACAGCGAAAAAGAAGGCAGCGAAGGCGAAAAGATGTTGTGCGAGTTGCTGCTCAAATGGGGCTATCCGCTTACGGTGAAAGTCGAAGCAACAGAGCTAAACGGGCAACCCGTGTACGTGGTAGAAGATGGCAAGCTGCTCGTTTTCTTTGATGACTACAACCCGGCGATTAAGGCTTATATCCATCAGCGGCTCCCGAAAGAAGTCGTGTGCCTCGATCGCGTCTTCAAAAATGATGACGAGATTTTGACGAATTTTCAACTCGGGTTGAGAGAAGCGGGCATCGAACTGACGATTGTTTAAAGCGCAATTATGAAACTGCAATTTGACGGTTCGCAAGAGTATCAACTTGCCGCCATACGCGCGGTGGTCGATATATTTGAGGGTCAGCCTTTAGCCCCCGGCGACTTTGAAGTGTCCTTTGCGATGACCGGCTCTTCTCTCGCTCTCACCGAAAAAGGCGTGGGTAATCGCCTCGTTCTAAATGAAGAGCAACTGCTGCAAAACCTCCGCGTGGTGCAAGAAAGAAACGGCATCGCGCTCTCAGAGACCTTGGAGCGTTGCCCGTTTATGAAAAATGAGGAAACCGGCGAAACCGATTTTATCCCTCTGAACTACACGGTTGAAATGGAAACGGGCACGGGCAAGACCTACACGTATTTGCGCACCATCTACGAGCTCAACAAAGTATATGGCTTCAAGAAGTTCGTGATCGTGGTTCCGAGCGTGGCGATCCGCGAAGGCGCGATCAAGAATTTGCAGATCACGCACGAGCACTTTCAAACGCTGTACGGCAATCCGCCGATCAACTATGTGATGTACGACAGTAAGAATCTCGCGGTCTTGCGGAGCTTCGCGGCTTCCAACGCCATTCAAATTTTGGTCATCAATATCGATAGCTTCACCAAAGACACCAACGTCATAAACACGCTGCGAGAAACGGGCGTGAAGCCGATAGAATACTTGCAAGCCGCCTGCCCGATCGTGATTGTGGATGAGCCGCAAAATATGGAGACTGAAGTGCGGCGCGCGGCCTTGCACAACCTCAACCCGCTTTGCACGCTGCGCTATAGCGCCACGCACCGCAATCTCTACAACTTGATTTATAGTTTGAATCCCGTGCAAGCGTATGACTTGGGCTTGGTCAAACAGATCGAAGTGGAGGGCATTGCCGCGGAGAGTAATTACAACGCGGCGTTTGTGCAGCTCAAAAAAGTCATTCCCGGCAAGCGCAAGCTCAAGGCCAAAGTCGCGATCTACGTGAACGAAAGCGGCGGCGTGAAGCAGAAGGAGATGACGCTAGATTTGGGCGATGACTTGTATTATAAATCCAACCGCCGCGACGTTTATAAAACCGGCTACTTTCTGAACGAGATCGACGCGGAGAATGGCAGGATTTATTTTTCCGGTGGGCTGATTGTGTACGAGGGCCAAACGCACGGCGGCTTGACAGACGAGGTGTTGCAATATCAAATCGAGCGCGCGGTTAAATGGCACTTTGAAAAAGTCAAAAGGCTGCACCCTCAAGGCATCAAAGTGCTCTCGTTGTTCTTCATCGATCGTGTTGCCAATTATCGGGAATATCTCGCCGACGGCATGCCGGAAAAAGGCAAGTATGCCGTTTGGTTTGAGGAAGCCTTTGCGCGCTTCGCGAGCGAGCACCCAGGCTTGATTCCCTTCTCTGCCGAGCAAGTTCACAACGGCTATTTCTCCGCCGATAAAAAAAGTGCGGGCAAAGAGAAGCAAGAAATTTGGATCGACTCCAAAGAGAAAAACACCAAAGCCGATGAAGACACGTACAGCTTGATCATGAGGGAAAAGGAACGGCTCTTGAGCTTGGAGGAACCGTTGCAGTTCATCTTCTCGCACAGCGCTTTGCGCGAAGGCTGGGACAACCCGAACGTGTTTCAAATTTGCACGCTGAACGAGAGCAAAAGCGAGTTGAAGAAACGGCAGGAGATCGGCCGCGGCCTGCGTTTGCCCGTTGATCGTCACGGGCAACGCGTGCATGACAAGCGCATCAACGTGTTGACCGTGGTGGCGAACGAAACGTATCAGGATTTTTCGGAAGCGTTGCAACGCGAAATCCAGGAAGAGACGAGTGTAGACTTCGCGGGCCGGATCAAGGACGCTCGTGAAAAAGCGCAGGTGCGGTTGTCCAAAGAATTGACGCTCGAAAACTTCCCGCTGCTGTTTGAGATTTGGGAAAAGATCAAACACCATACGCGATACGCCGTGGAATTCAGCACCGCGGAGTTGATTCGGCGCACGGTCGTCGAGTTGCGCGACTACGATATGGTTCCGTTGATGAAACCTCCTTTACTCGAAGCCCGCATCGCGCGTTTGAGTTATTCGACGGAAGGCGTCACCGGCACATTGAAAGATTCCGGCACGAAACAAACCGAGGTTGTGCGCTATCTGCTCCCGGAAGTTTACGGTTACATTCAAACCCGCGTGGACGTGGGCCGCAACACAGTGTATGAAATCCTGCGGCAATCCAGACGCATCGCCGAGCTGGAAATCAACCCGCAATTATTTTTGGATAACGTCATCGCCGCCATTCGCCGTGCGCAGAACAGTTTGCTAGTGGAAGGGGTGAAGTACGAGCAGATCAACGGCGCATACTATGAAATGCGGTTGTTCGAGCACGAGGAAATCGAAACCTACTTGTCCAATCTCTTCGCCGTCAGCAAAATGGAGAAGACGCCATTCAACTATGTCCCGATAGATAGCGAGGTGGAAAACAATTTTGCCCGTGATTGCGAGGCGGACGAGAACATCAAATTCTTTTTCAAATTGCCGCGCGGCTTCAAGGTGCGCACGCCAATCGGCGATTACACACCGGATTGGGCAATAATTTTTGACCACGACCGCCGCATTTATTTTATCGCCGAAACGAAAGGCACATTGAACCGCCAGTTGCTCCGCGAAGTCGAGCGCATGAAACTCGAATGCGGCGCAAAGCACTTCGCGTTGTTCAAGCCGTCGGGCGTTCAGCACAAGCTGGCGGTGACGACGCGGGATTTATATTAGGCGCTGGAAGTTCATTTGAACCACTAAGTTTTAAGACTCCACTACTCATCATGAACAAGGCCCATCATGCCACCACCCAAATCACCCAAGCCATCCGCCAATAAAAACGCCGCCGCGAAAAAGCCCATCGCGAGCAAAGTCGCAAAGAAGAAAACTGCGCCGACAAAGCGCGTTGCCAAACCGAAAGCCGTGCTCGCACCGGCGAACATTGCAGCTCCGCAAGTTTCAACCGAGTTGGAAAACGCGGCGCGCATTGCGTTGCGCGATTGCATGAAAGTTTCCGCGGGCGAAACCGTGGCCATCATCACGGATGAAAACAAACGCAACATCGGCGTGGCCATGTGGAACGTGGCGAAAGAACTCGGCGCGGAAGCCACGCTCGTTGAAATCATTCCGCGCTCGCGCAATGGCGAAGAGCCGCCCGCACCGGTCGCGGCGCTCATGGCCGCGAGCAGTGTGGTGCTCTGTCCTTTAACGAAATCCGTAACACACACCGAGTCTCGTCGCGAAGCGTGCAAACGCGGCGCGCGCATCGCAACTTTGCCGGGCATCACCGAAGACATGATGATTCGGTGCTTGAGCGCGGATTACAACGCCATTGCCGCGCGCAGCCGCCGGCTCTCTGAAATTCTGCAAACCGGCAATGAAGTCCACGTCACCAGTCCTGCGGGCACGGACATCAAACTGCTGCGCGGCGACCGTTATCCCAAACCCGACACCGGCCTCTTTCATAACGCGGGCGACTCCGGCAATTTGCCTGCGGGAGAAACGTTCTTTGCGCCGATGGAAGGCAGCGCGCAGGGCACAATCGTGTTCGAAGCTGCGGTCGCGGGCATCGGCAAATTGCAGAGCAACATTCACATCGTTGTGCGCGAGGGCATCGCCGTTGAAATCACCGGCGGAGCGGAAGCGCAAAAGTTAAATGAACTCGTGGACAGTGTCGGCGCTGCTGGCCGCAATATTGCAGAACTGGGCATCGGCACCAACGACAAAGCGCAAATCACCGGCGTGATTTTGGAAGATGAAAAAGTTCTGGGCACGGTGCACATTGCGCTCGGCGATAATAAATCCATGGGCGGCACCGTTGCCGTCTCGAGCCACCTCGATGGGTTGATTCTAAAACCCACGGTGCGCCTCGATGGCCGTCTCATTATGGAAGCTGGAACTTTACTGCTCACATGAACCGACTCGAAAAGGCTGCACAACTCGCATTGTTCGAAGGCTTGGATTTGCAGCCCAAGCAAACGCTGTTGCTCGTGGCGCAACCCAAGCTGGCGCCGGCCGCGCACGTTTTCCGCAAGGTTGCGGAGAAGGAGCGCGTGGAAGTTTTATTTTTGGAAATTCCCAACCACAACAAGCACCCGCTCATTTCTCCGCTCACGCGCAATCTCATCGCGCATGTCGAGCGCGTCGTGCTGCTCGCTTCGTATCTCGACCCGGAAAGTCTGCATTGGCTGCGCCATCAAAGCCGCAGCCGCGTGATCGTGTGGCCGCAGTTGGAAGAAGAGACGATTGCGCGTTGCGCGAATAGCGATCTCAAAAAATTGCGCGAACGCTGCCGCAAGCTCGCGGACATTCTCACCATCGGCCGCAATTTGACTTTGCGCCATGAATCCGGCCTTGAGTTGGAATTGTCGCTGGCGCAGCGCCGCGGCCACGCGGAAGTTTTGCCGCTCGAAAATGAAATGTTCTGCGCGAGTTTGCCGTGCGGCCGTGCGTTCTCTTCCACGCAAGCAAGCTCGGTCTCCGGCGAGATGCTGCTCAACGGCATTGCGGGCGAGCGCGGCTTCAGCACGCAGCCCATTCACGTGAAGATGGTCGACGGCAAATTGACTTTGATACGCGGCGCGAAGAATGCGAACATCATGCGCCGGCGTTTGCGCGCCACGTGGACAACCGCAGAGAGCGGCGACAGCGCTGCAAAACCGAGCGTGGGCCGCTCGTGCGTCGAAATCGGTTTGGGATTGAATGAACACGCGAAGCTCGGACAATCGGAGTTGGAAGATGAGAAAGTCAGCGGCACTGTGCATCTCGGATTCGGCCGCCGCTCCACACCCGCGCGGCCCGCGGAAATCTTGGTGCGCGGCATCGTGGTCAATCCCACGCTCATCATCGACGGCCGCGAGATTATGCAGAAGGGGCGTTTGACGTTGGAATGAGTGCCCGTTTGTGGTTGCGCCTTATGAGTTGTGATTTTAAAATTCGATGATCACCTCTGGAACCTGTCATTCCGGAGGAGTCTTTTTCGGCGCGGGGCATTGATTCCAGCGCTAAAAAAGATTGCTCTGAAACGACGCGGTATGCGAGGCGCGCGCGCTTACTGATTTTGATCGTCAAATTTCATTAGGCGCAAAATCCCTCTGTACGCGTGGCTTCTTAATGCGCTACGACAAACACGAATCCCGATACGTGCACTGGCGTAATCGGGATTTTCTTTGCATGGATGCGGCAAGTCCCCCATTGCCATCATGCGCATTGGGTGATCTCGCGCAAAGTCATTGCTTCACCGCCCTGCGCATGTCGTTCTCCCTGCGTCGTCATGCCGTTTTCCACTGGTGTGAATTTTGAACAAAGAAAAATTTCGATAAAGGACACATTGCTTCACGACAAAGTTTTCTCTTTAATACTTTCGGTGTGGAAAAATTTGACCGGATGCTTTAAGCTCATTCCGACATGAAATTTTCTGCCCGAAGCAACACAGTATGGATTGAATTTTTTAAGGAAAACGACATGATGACTTCACGAGTTCGCGGCTTCTCGCACGTGCTGGCGGTTTTGTTGTTTTGTAATGTCCGTGCCTTTGCGCAATATGACGCCGCGCAAGAGCTCTCCTTCTTGCGCGACGCCTACAATCGCCACGACAAAAATTTGAGCGAATACTTGCTCGGCGAGCTGGCGCAATATCGCAATCGCAATCTCGAACCCGCGCAGGCCGCGGAAGCGCAATTTCTCATGGCAAAAGTTTATGAAGAAAAAGGCGAGAAACACTTAGCGCTCGCGGCGTTTCTTAAAACGGCTTTTCTTTATCAACAAAGCAATTGGGCGCAAGAAAGCAACACCGCCGCGCGCAAAATCATGCTGGAAGAAGAGCCTTATAAAAGGCAAACGGAAAAATGGAGCGCGGTGCTCGCCGAAGCCGCAACGCCCGACAGCGCGACGCAAGGCTTCTTCAATTACCTCGAAGCCTTGGCTCGTCTCGAAAGCGCCAAGCTGCAACTCGAAATCGCGCAGCACGCCGCGGAGTTTCATGCAAACTTTCCGAACGATGCGCGCGCGGATATCGTCGCGCGCCGGCGCGCAGATGCGTATGCCAAGGCCGAGAAATATCGCGAAGCCGCGTTGAGTTATTTGCGCCTCGATTATCTTTATCCCGAAAGCGCGTTGTTGCCGTATGCGCGTTATACGCGCGGCGTGATTCTCACCAAAGAGTTGGGCGACCACAAAGCCGCGCTTGAAGTGCTCGCGCAGGTGACCACCGTGCACGCGCAAAGTGAATATGCTTCCTCGGCGCAGTTTATGTTGGGCGAAGTTAAAAGAGAGAAGACGAAAGACGCACGCGGCGCGCTCGTGGAGTATCGCAAGCTCGTCGATACTTATCCCGCGAGCGAGCACGTTGTGGCCGCGCTCTTTGCCATGGCCGCGATCAATGCGAATGAGTTGAAAGATTACACCGCGGCGCTTGCGGCATATGATGAGATCGTCGCCAAACACCAAGCCGACAAGCGCGGGAGCGAGGCCCTCGAAAAGGCCGCGGAGCTGCTCAAAGACAAAGCCGGCGATTTCAACAAGGCCGCGGAGTATTATGCGAAGATCGCGGAAGTTTATCCGCTGTATGAAAAAGCGCCCGACATGTTGCTCAAAGCCGCGGCGCTTTGCGAAGAGAAATTGCAGGACACGAAAAAGGCCGCGGATTACTACAATCTCGTGGTGAGCAAATTCCCCGAGCACAAGAAAGCCGAGGAAGCGCGCAAGAAGCTCGCGAAGCTGCAATAAAAGCCCGCGCTTCGCAGGCAAAAACGCTGTTGCTTTTCACCGTCGCGCCAGTTATCATTTTGGCAAGCACTGGCGCAAGGCGGGCAAGCCGCATCCCCAAAGCCTTGCAACGCGAAGGCACGCGCGGCACCAAGGAACACCGAGGAGCTTCGAGTTAAATTTTTCTTCTCTCTGTGGCTCTTCGCGATCCTTTGTGGCTTCGTGTTAAAGCTTTCTGAGCAAAAACTCAAATTGTAATAGGCTAATCAATCACCCTTATCCAACCCTGAGGAGCAAACCATGTTGAAAGAAAAGTACAACGACCTGCTCGAGCTCGGCAAAAAGCTCGACATCAAAAACGGCGACGTGAAAGAGGAGGGCGGCAAGCTGCACGTGACGGGAACCGCGGCTTATGCGCTTGACAAAGATCTGTTATGGGATAAAGTTAAAACGTACTCGAATTGGGAAAGCGAAATCGTCGCGGATATCAAAGTGGAGAAGACGGATATTTACGGCCTCTACACCGT
>CAYNDW010000061.1:0-15152 GCA_964395375.1 uncultured Cytophagia bacterium | reverse complement strand
GGCGAGAGCGCCAAATCGAATGGCGATCCGACGCCGTATGCTGCTCGGAGGCTGGCGCGCTGCGTGAGCTTGCCGGTTTCGGCGTCGCGACTGAAAATTGCAATCTCGCCGGCAAAGAGAATATATACTTCCTCACCATCCTTACTGAGCTCGAGATCGCGTATCTCAAGCCAGGCCCGGAAAGCTATTTTCTCAATGAGGGTCAAAGCTCCGGTGCCGGCATTGCGCGTGAAAATACGAAGCTCGGCTTGGTCGGGGTAGGTTTCGCCGCCGCCGCTGACAGGCTTGACCGCGGTGGCATAAGCATGCCGCCCGTCCGGAGAAATGCGAATGGTGGCCGCCGCATAATAAGATCCGCCGTCTTCTGCGGGGAACACATAGCCGAAATCGCTGAAGCTGAGAAAATTTAATTGGCCGGAGAGCGAATCGCGCGCGAAAATGCCCAAACGCAGGCGCCGGCCGTAATCCTGCTCGCCGAGCCAATAGAAATGTTTGCCCTCCGGCGAAATCGCGCTGGCGTAGATGACGCCGAGTTGATGGCCGCGACCGTCCACGGTTTGCACTTCGGTGAGCAGACCTGAGCTTGCGTCACGAGCAAAAACTTTGTTGCCCACATACAAATGCTCTGCTTGCGGGGAAAACGTGAGCGGCCAGTAAGGGGACGACCTGAACGGCCAGTCAGAGGTAGCAGGTTGGCTGTCAAGCCATTGCAAGCTGCCATCGCCCGGGTCAATCGCAAAAGTTTCGAGCGTCACTCTCTCGGGAGAAGAAGCGTGCGCGGAGGCATAAAGAAACCGGCCCTCGGGCGAAAGCGTGAGTGCGCCGGCATTGGGCAAGGAGTCAAAGTGCGCAAGCTGCACTTCGCCGGTTTGTGGTTCGCGATGAAAAGTATTGATACCTGCATCGGTGTTCCGTGCGCCAAGATAGAGGCGTTCGCCGTTAGGAGAGACTGCGACCGAACGCGCGAGGAATAGGCGATCCGTTCCGCCGACGTTATGCTGAAAACTTTGAATGATTTTTAGTTCCCCACTGGTGGTGTCGCGTTGAATTACGGTGCGTCCAGCGTCGCTGGTCATGTAAATGGCGTCGCCTTGCGGGGACATGCAGAGGCCGGAGGGAGGTTGGGGAGGATAGAAGTTAACTTGAAGAACTTTATCGTCAATCAGTACGATTTGATTGGTTGTGAAATCCTTTTTATAGTATGCTAAATAGCTGCCTGCGTCATAATGCCGCAGATAGATTGAAGAACCGTCGGGCGATACAACCAATCTATCTGGCGCGTTTCGAATTATTTTTTGTAATAATTGTAAGTCGCCGGTGGTATCATTGCGAGCAAGCACAAGAATTTTGTCATCGGAATAATCTGTAACGATGATTGTAGCGTTGTCAGCAGATATTGCAATGCTGCCGTGTTGCCAGCCATTTCGAGGAGACGGGCCAACGTCGTAGAAACTCACGTAAGTTAGCTTACCCGTCTCAGCATAACGAGTCAATATCAAGAGCTTGGTTGAGTTTCCTCCTCCTACATAAAAATTTTTCCCGTCAGGTGTTATAGCCGCCCACCACGGCACATTGAAACCGCCCAACTCCGGCGCGCCGTTTCGCAAGATTTGAATTTTTTTTATTTGCCCGGAAAACGAGTTGCGCTCAAAAACGGCGATCAAGTCGAGTTCACTAAAGAAGCAATAAAGATAACGGCCATCGGGTGAAAACAAAAGCTTATAATTTCCCGGATAATGATTTCGCGTTTTGCTGAACATGCTATCGGAAACGGCTTCACCGAAAGTGAGTATGCCAGTGGCTGGATCGCGCTTCAAGAGCAGGAGTGAGTGGTTATAGTAACTGTTGAACGCATACAAGTGCCGGCCTTCGGGCGAAACGGTCAAATCGACCACATGAAAAATGCCCTTTGCGCCATTATGATCATTGTTGAGTACCTGAACGGTTTTGAGCGCGCCGTCGGCTTGGCGAGCAAAAGCAGCGATGGTATTGATGCCGCCCGCATAAACGTTTTTACCGTCGGGCGAGCAAATAATGGCTTAGGAGATCTCGGTGTCATGAATGAATGATAGAAACTTGGCTTCCTGGCTCTGAGCGAGTGCAGGCGAAGCCAACGTGATGACTGCCAACAACGCGTATGCGCTGTTTCGGGCAGAAAAATAGATTTGCGGTTTGGAAAAGGGGAAGAGTTTCATGGAAGCCCCGTCATTTTAATGGCATTATCTGATCAACAGCAGCCGCTTGCTCATGACTTGCTCGCCTGCTTTGAGGCGGTAGAAATAAATGCCCGCAGGCAACGTTTCTGCATTTGCTCCGGCGCCCTCCCAAACAACGGTGTAATGCCCCGTCGCTTGCGCTGCATCGACCAACTTGCTCACAAGCTGGCCTTGCAAATTGTAAATGGCCAACTCAACCGATACCGCGCTTTTACTCGTGGAAGGAACTTCATAACGAATCTTCGTGAAATTCAAGCCGGAGCTCGCGGACGCGGTGAAAGGATTGGGATAATTTTGTTCTAAAACCAACGAGCGCGGCACGAAGCTCGGAGTGGCAAAAATGCTCGTGGTTTTTCTTCCCGTCGTGAAAGTCGCCAGGCCGTAGGGATCCGTCACATAAAAAAAAATTTCATCCGGCGAGAGTGTTAAATCCCGCGGCGAGATGATGCCATACGCGCCGTTCTTCCAGCTTTCAAGAGACGCGCGTTTTGTGAGCTTGCCGGTTCCAGCATCGCGCGTGAAGATGACGATCTCGCCGGAGTAATAGCCGCTGCAACCGAGCAGCGCGTAGACTTCGTCGCCGCTCGCCGTGAGCTCGAGATCGCGCAGTTCACACCAACGCGGAAAAGCTATCTTGTCAATGAGCGCTAAAGCTCCGCTGTCGGAATTGCGGGTGAAGATACGGAGCACGGCTTGGCCGTCGCAGCTTTCGCAGCCAGGGTCCGGCTCCAGCGTGGCGGCATAGGCATGTCGTCCGTCCGGCGAAATGAGAATGGTGGCGGCCGCGTAACCTGCGCCGATATCACCGGGATACACCGCGCCGAGGTCGCTACGACTCAGAAAGCTCAATTGGCCGGAGAGCGAATCGCGCGCGAAGATGCCCAAACGGAGGCGCTGACTGTAATCTTGCTCGCCGAGCCAATAGAAATGCTTGCCCTCCGGCGAAACCGCGCTGGCGTGGATGGCGCCGAGTTGATACGCGCGGCCATCAACCGTTTGTATTTCGGTGAGCAGCCCGGAGCTTGGGTCGCGATTAAAGACTTTATTGCCCACGTACAAATGCTCTGCTTGCGGGGAAAACGTGAGCGGCCAGTAATGCACCGTGGGCTTGCTGTCAAGCCATTGCAAGCTGCTCTCGCCCGGGTCAATAGCAAAAGTTTCAAGCGTCACTCTCTCGGGAGAAGAAGCGTGCGTGGAGGCATAGAGAAAGCGCCCGTCGGGCGAAAGCACCATGGTCTGGGCATTGGGCAGTGAGTCAAAGTGCGCAAGCTGAATGACGCCGGTTTGCGGCTCGCGGTCAAAAGTGTTGATGCCCGCATCGGAGAAACGCGCGCCAACATAAAGACGCTTGCCGTTAGGCGAGACTGCGACCGAACGCGCGGAGTACATGTGATCGGTGCCGCCGACGTTATGCTCAAAATGTTGAATGATTTTCAGCGCGCCGCTGGTGGTGTTGCGCTGAATCACGGTGCGGCCTACGTCGCTGGTGATATAAATTGTTTCCCCAATCGGAGAAATACAAGTTCCCGAAGGAGGAAGAGGCGGGTAGGAGTCGTATTGAAGTGCACGAGCGTTAATTAGTAGTAATTGACCAGAGCTGACATCATTTTCATAAAGCGCAAAATAATTAGCCCCATCGTAATATCTAAGATAAACTTGTTTGCTATTAGGAGAGATAATGACATCATAGGGAGCGTTGGGTTTTAGTACTTGGAGGCTTTGTACTTTGCCATTGACTTCATCCCGTATAAGCACAAAAAATTTGTCGTCGAACAGATCAGTAACGAAAACATTTTTGCCATTATAAGCAATCGAAATACTGCCGTATTGCCAATTGCCCTCAGGTGATGGCCCCATGTCAAAATAATCGCTAAAAGCAATTGCTCCGTGGTCTAAGTCTCGACTTAGGATTAGCATTTTAGTTCCGCTCCCTCCGCCACCGTAAAAATTTTTTCCATCCGGAGAAATTACCACCCACCACGGCACATTGAAACCTCCCAACTCCGGCGCGCCGTTTCGCAGAACTTGGATTTTTTTTAGTTGTCCGGTAGCCGAGTTGCGCTCAAAAACGGCGATCAGCCCAACGCCACTATAGAACCAATAGAGATGCCGTCCATCGGGTGAGAGCAAGAGCTTATATTTTTTTTCCAGCACGGGTTCTGTTCCGCGCGCTTTGCCGAATACGCTGTCGCGAAACGTTTTTTGCAGAGCGACCATGCCGGTGGCAGTATCGCGGTGAAAGAGAAGCAAAGATTGATCATTGACATTGAGCGCGTACAAATGCCGGCCTTCCGATGAAACGACCAAATCGATCACATGAAAAATGCCCTTCACTCCGCCATGCTCATTGTTGAGTACTTGAATAGTTTTGAGGCTCCCATCAGCTTGGCGCGCGAAGACCGCGATGGTATGAATGCCGCTGGCATAGACGTTTTTTCCGTCCGGGGAACAAATCAACGCATCGGCAATGTGCGTGTCGTGAAGAAACGAGAGAAACTTGGCTTCTTGACCATAAGCATGGAGGGCAAAGAGCAGCAAACCGGCACATAATACTTTTCTTAGCGGAGAAGCAGACGTTCGCTGAGCATAAAAATTTGCAGAAAGATTCTGTGCCATGGGAGCCGTCCTTGCCGAGAGTGTAATGTGAAGAATTGAAGAAGTGAACTCGTCGCTTGAATATACCTGCCATCAAGCGTCATGAAGAAACGGAGAAAGCCCGGCCCGGACTTTCTCCGTTTTCTTTTGGCTGCGACTAGCGCAGCAATGTCATCTTGCGCACTTTGGTGAAGAAAGGCGTGTGCAAGCGGTACAAATAAATTCCGGAAGCCACCGGCATTCCGCGATCGCTTTTGCCGTCCCACTGCGCGCGCTGATAACCGGCTTCGAATTCTTTGTCAATCAAAGTTCGCACGCGGCGGCCCAGCACGTCATAGATCGTGAGCTTCACGTGCGCCGCTTTGGGCAAGTCATACTTGATGATCGTGGTTGGGTTGAAGGGATTGGGATAATTCGCATGCAACGCAAAACGCTTGGGCAGTTGCGTTTGATTGGAGTCCGGGGCATTGACCTTACCGGTGCCGCCGGGTCCATAAGGCGGCCCATCGTAACGATGGCCGATCCAAATGCCGTTGCCATGGGTGGGCATGATCATGCTATCCGGGCTATCGGGAAAGAAAGACATGCTCACGGCGCTGGGAAAGCGATGCTCGGTTTGCCAATAATGCAACGACGAAAAAGTATTGCCGCCATCGGTGCTGCGCCAGATGTTCATGACTTTGTAGTTCTCTTCGCCGGCAAGCATGTTACCGGCAGTGCGTTTTGCCTTTAACTTGTAGCGCTCGGTCACGGCGAAAATGGTATCGGGATAAAGCGGGTCTTGTGCCAAGCCGCCGATGGCGATGGTTTTCGGCACGGTGCCAATTCCCAATGGACCACCTATTCTCCAAGAATAAGATGTGTCACCTTTGGCCCATTGAACCAAGCCGCCGCTATAATTTCCATTGGCGTTGTCTTCTTTATCACCGCAAGTGACGCCCGCATAGACGTAATCTTGAGTGATTAGCAAATTGATGACGTCCGCGGTTAGGTTGCTCCGATTACCGGGCTTCTCACCGCCAGCGGCGTCCACACGTCCGTTAATCACTTCTTTCACGCTGGTAATGAAGTCCTGGTTGTAAGCTCCACCGTTGGTGATGGAAGCGCGGTTGCCTCCGCTCACACTCAAGGTTATTTTGAACACCCCGCCGCCGGGATAAAAGCGCGAGACGTAAAGCACGTCATCATCATACGGGTCGAATTCCAGGCGCGAGTAGTTGTGCCAATTACCGGGATTGCCAGAAATTTTCGCTTTGAGACTATCGTCATCGATCTTAACGAAGTTGTTCGCAGTGCCGTTGGTTTCCACTTGGGTATAATAAAGGCCGTTGTTGCGCACGGCCACGAACAACCCTTTCTTGGGATTTCGCCGGTCAAACGTAAAGGCGTAAATTTCGCCGTTCGGCAGATTCAACGCATCGGTTCTGCTGCCGGCCAACTTTGTCCAAGTCGAGCTTGCGCCCGCGCCACCGGCCAATTGAAACAAAAGCTCGCCCTCGTTAACTGCTGCTTGTAGCCCGGGACCGGCGGAAGCAAGCAACGTGCTTTCCGTGTCCGGGTGATAAGCAAGGTGATAGACGTATTGCTGCACTTTGCCGTAACCGAGGGCAGCGGTTGAATCCTTCCATTCCGCTAGCGGACGCAGACGGCGTGAGGACCAGCTTTGCCCGCGATCGAGGCTGCGCAAGAGCTGATTGTCGCCGCAGCCGATCATCAACACATCCGGCTGGTCCTTGCTAAAAAGAACCTTTTGGCCGGTGAAAAAAAGCTCGTCCATGCCACGGCTTTTGTAATGCATGATGCCGGACTCTTTTACGCCTGTGGAATCCGTGAAGATTTGGACGTAAGATCGGGCCTGGCCATAGCTGTTGGCGCCCCCGGTGTTGTGCCCTTTGGCCAAAGACGGACCATATTCCCAACAGCCATAAACATTGGGATGAGTATAGCTGTTCGAAGGATCGATATCGAAGAAGCCAAACTTCAAGCTTTGCTCGTCGTCCTCGTTATAGCCATTGTCAGCGTTTTCACTCGGGCCGGCAATGCGCCGCCAACTATATTGCACGTTATTGAGGCGTTGCGTGGCGGCGAGGAACGGCGTGTTGTACTTGCTGAAAAACATTTTGTAGTTGCTCATCGTAGCGCCGGGCTTGGCTGCGATTCTTCCGACGTACTTGCACTCATCATAGCCGTTATAGTTTTTTACCGGCATATTGGTCCAGCTCAAGCTCGCGCCGCTGCGCAATTGCGGCAGGTTGGTGTTCAATTGAAAAACGCCGCCTGTTCTAGCAGCGGTATTCCAGCCGATCGTGTCCAGGGAGCATACGCTCACGCAGAGCACGAGGCTGTCGGAAGTTGCCAAAGGCGCGGTATTGCTCAGCACAACGGCGCCGCGCAAAGAGTCGGCATCGTTTTTCACAAAAAAATTTTTGAAATCTACCGCGTCGCCGCTCCCCGCGGTAAACAAGTCTTCGCTGAAATAAACCGCAGAGTCCGTGGTCACAAAAGCAACATAGGCTTCACCGCTCTTGTGGAAGTAATCGATATCATGCACCACTTCGACGGAACCGGCGCCGTCAAGCGGCACAAATTCCCAATTGGCGCCACCATTCAATGAGCGCAGCATGCCGCCAACGCCGAACCAGCCCGGGGCTGCCGGCGTATTTTCCACGACGGCTCTAATATTACCAATTCCGGCGGCGAGAAACGGTGTGGAATCAGGCCAGCATTCTCGAATAATGCCAATCCAGGGATAGCGCCCATCAGCCGGATCCATGTTCGGGATGGCCGAGACTTCGGGCACAGAGGTCGCTTGCCAAGTGTAGGGATTGCTCCAGGCGAAAATGCCTTCGCTGCTTCCCGCGATCAATCGTGAATCGGAAGCATTGTTATACTTCTTCGTGAAGGCAAGCGTGGTGGTATAGCGCGGCAAGATGTGCTGCGAGGCGGTCGTGGCTTCATCGTGAAGCCGTTCCTAAGAAGTGACGTTGCCGCTCGCATCCATGGTGAGGGAGCGAAAAACACCGGCGACGTCCGTGGCCAAATAGAAACCGCGTTCGTGCGGCAAGCTGAAAAAGCTAGTTGGCGCAAAACGATTTTCCATGCAAAATCCGCCGCCGCCAATCGTCGAGCTTCGCCAAATGAACTCTCCGACTTGGGCGTAAACTGATTTCGCGCACAACACCACCAAAAGTAACGCGACGCGACGCTGCCATTGTTTGAACATGGTAACCCTCCGAAGCTGAATTGAGAAACCGGTTCTCAAGCCATGCGTTGACCATGCTGCGCGTCTTTGATGCGAATCGCAGGTGAGAATGAAAGGAGAGAAGTGAAAGAAGTGTGGGCGTGATGTGAGGTCGGCACTTCCCGCAGTTGCAGGCAATATAAAAATCTCGGTGGCAAGGACAATAGATAAAATTTTGAAAAGGCGCATCCGGATTTTGACTTGCATTTCTACGGCGGACTTTCTATTTTGACCGCGCTTTGAAAGTAGGTGTGCAATCCACAATGGTTGAGCAGCGCGAATGCTCATGCCCAAAGCATACATCGCTATCTTCTTATCTCCAGCCACTCTACTCGAACTTACACCTCTTTTGACAGGAGCTTTCCATGTGTGGCATCATAGGATATGTTGGTCCCAAGCCTCTCGTTCCCATTCTGATCGAAGGCCTCAAACGTCTCGAATATCGCGGCTATGATTCCGCGGGACTCGCGATTGTGAACGGCGGCACGCTGCTGGTGGAAAAGCAAGCCGGCAAGATTTCAAATTTGGAAAGGCAGATTGCCGATCGCGATTTGCACGGCTCGGTCGGCATCGCGCATACGCGTTGGGCCACGCACGGCGAACCGAACACGATGAATGCGCATCCGCACGCCGACGGCAACGAGCGCTTCGCGTTGATTCACAACGGCATCATCGAAAATTACGCGGCGATCAAACGCGAGCTTGCCAAAAAAGGCCATACGTTTCTTAGCCAAACCGACACCGAAGTGCTGGTGCATTTGATTCAAGAATTTTTCGATCAAGGTTTGAGTTTCGAAGAAGCGGTGCGCACGGCGCTCGCGCAGGTGGAAGGAACTTACGGCATTGCCGTGGTGTCGCGCGATAATCCGGATATGTTGATCGCGGCGCGGCAAGGCAGCCCGCTCGTGGTGGGCATCGGCAAAGGTGAAAATTTTGTAGCCTCCGATCCCGCGGCCATGATCGAGCACACCAAGGACGTGGCTTATCTCGATGATCGCGAGATGGCGATTATCACGCGCGAAGGCGTGCGCGTCAAAACGATTTTAGACAATAAGCCGGTCAATAAAGTCGTCGAGCAAATTGCTTATAACATCGATCGCATCGAAAAGGGCGGCCACGATCACTTCATGATGAAGGAGATTATGGAACAGCCGCAAACGATCATGGATGCGATGCGCGGGCGCTTGCTCTCCGAAGAAGGCACGGCGCGGCTGGGAGGCATCCGGCATGAGGCGGACTCGCTGCTCTATGCGCGCCGCATCTTGATCACGGCGTGCGGCACTTCCTGGCATGCGGCCCTCATCGGCGAATACATGCTGGAAGAGTTTGTGCGCGTCCCGGTGGAGGTGGAATATGCGAGCGAATTTCGTTATCGCGATCCGGTGATTGATCACGACGTCGTGGTGATTGTGATTAGCCAATCCGGCGAGACCGCGGATACCCTCGCCGCGGCGCGCGAGGCAAAACGCAAAGGCGCGAAGGTGTTCGGCATTTGCAACGCGGTCGGCTCCACCATCGCGCGCGAAACGGATGCGGGCATGTTCCTGCATGCCGGCCCGGAAATCGGCGTCGCTTCCACCAAAGCTTTCACTTCGCAACTCACCGTGCTTTCTTTGCTCACGTTGCTGCTTGCGCGCATGCGCAGCATGTCCGCGGCCAAGGGCGCGGAAATCGTGCAAGCCATGCAGGCTCTGCCGCGGCAGATCGAAACGATCTTGGCGCAGCGCGAACAGGTGCGCAAGATCGCCGCGAGTTTTCATCAAGCCAATAATTTTCTCTATCTCGGCCGGGGCTATAATTTCCCGGTGGCGCTGGAAGGCGCGCTGAAGCTGAAAGAAATTTCCTATATTCACGCCGAAGGCTATCCCGCGGCGGAGATGAAGCACGGGCCGATCGCGCTGATTGACGATAATATGCCCGTGGTGTTCATTGCCACACAAGATTCCACGTATGACAAAATCATGAGCAACATCGAAGAAGTGCGCGCGCGCCGAGGCCGCGTCATCGCGATTGCAACCGAAGGCGACGAGGACATTCGCCGGGTGAGCGATCACGTCGTCTATATTCCGCGCACCATCGAAATGCTTACGCCGATCTTGACCATCATTCCGCTGCAATTGCTGGCGTATTATATCGCCATCATGCGCGGCTGCGATGTGGATCAACCTCGTAACCTCGCCAAGAGTGTAACCGTCGAATGAGCCCTTCACGCAACACTGCGAAGTATCTGGCCGTGGCGGCCGGCATTTTTTTTCTTGGAGCCGCCGAAGTTTTAGCGCAAGAGCGCGTCACCGGTTCCGCTTCCGCCGAGTCGAAAAGATACTTCCAGCGGGGCCTCGCCGCTTATCAAGATTCCCGCTTTGAAGACGCCGAACAGATTTTTTCCAAGCTGACGGAGCAAGGCCGCGAGCAGCCCTTTTATACCGCGGCGTTGTTGCTGCAAGCGCGCAGCGCCATGCAACGGGAACGCAACGCAGAAGCGAGCGAAGCATTGCATGTGCTGTTCGACGCGCATCCCAAGAGCCGTTATGCCGAGCATGCGCATTATCTCTTGGGGCTGCTCGCCTTCAAAGACGAAAACTATGCCGACGCCGCGAGCGAATTTGCCTGGGTGCTCGATCGCGGACAAACCCCGGCATTGAAGAACAAAGCCGCGGAGCATGTGCAGATTCTGTTCGAAGATTATTTGCAACTCTCCGAAATTCGCCGGCGCTTGCGCCGCGATTATTTAGGTCCGGACGGCACGGGCTTGCTGGCCCTCAAAATGGCGCAAGCCGAGTTGGCTCAAGGCCGACGCGCCGAGGGGCAAAAACTCGTCGACGATTTTTTGCGGCTCAACCCCAACACCAGATTTCGTTCGACGCTGGAACAATGGGACGGCGCGGCGAGCGCCACGGCGCGCGGCATTCGTATCGGCGTGATCCTGCCCTTGAGCGGAGTTGACGCCGAAGCGGGGCGTGCTTTGCATCGCGGAATTCGGTACGCGCAGTTGGGCGAAGCCTCCGGTCTTTCTTCCAACAATGGCGGAGGCGCGAGCGTGACGAGCGAATTTGTGATCCGTGATTCTGAAAGCAGCATGGTTGGCGCGTTGAAGGCCGCGCAAATGCTGCTCGAAGATCGCAGCATCGTCGCCCTACTCGGTGAATTTGACGACCACGCGAGCAGCGCGATTGCCGCTTTGGCGCAAGAAAAAAATATTCCCATACTTCTCCCGGTCGCGACGCAGCGTGGCATCACCACTTTGGGCGAATATGTTTTTCAAATGAACGCGGACCGCGAGCGCAAAGGCCGGGCGTTGGCGGAATATGCGTATCGCTTTCTCAATTGCCGCTCGTTCGTTTCCATTGCGCCGCAAGACGGCTACGGGCAAGAGATGACCGACGGCTTCAGCGCCGCGGTGGATAGTTTGGGCGGAGAAATTTGGACGCAAAAGTGGTATTACGGTGAGCCGCAAGATTTAAGTCGCCATCTTAAAGCAATTCGCGCCGCGGCATTCGCCCGCAAAATGGAAGATTCGCTGAAAGTTCTGGGATATTCCGGCGGCGAGTTGTCGCAAACGCTCGCGCGCAGCACGCGCAGCCGGGAGAACATGGTCGAGATGCTTTCCACGCCCGTGCAAAATGTCTCCGCGGTTTTTCTTCCGCTTTATGCTGAAGACATTCGCCTCGTCGTGTATCAATTGAGTTCTTACAACCTGCAGGGCATTCGCCTCGGCGGTGAATATTGGCAACTCTTGGAATTGGATGCGCGCAAAGAAATCCAGCGTTATTTGGACGGGACGCTGATTGCGAGCGACGTCTATGTCGATTGGGACAGCGAGCGCGGCCGCAATTTTCGCAACGCGTTTCGCAAGCGCATGGGCGTCACCCCCGAACGCTTTGAAATATTGGGCTATGACGCCGCCTCGCTATTGTTGCAATGCGCCAAAGGCGGCGCAAAGCGGCCCGATGAAATCCGCCGTGCCCTGGCCAAAGTTTCGGGCTATATCGGCATGAAGGGTGAAATCTCGCTGGACAATTCCGAGCGGGCCAATAGCAGCGTGAATATTTTGCAATTCGTCGGTTCCGGAATCAAAAGAGTCAAATGAGTTTGTGGTGCCGCCTTAAAGCGCTTTGTGTTGTTTGAATGAACCATCATTGTAAGGAGACTTCAGAGTAATGACTACTCGTCGATTTGTCGCAGCCGCGTTGCTGTCAATCGCCAATCTTGGTTTTGCCCAAAACAAGACGGATAACGTCAACCTCGTGCAAACTTTTTTTCAAGACGCCACCATCGCCGCCTCTGCCTATGGCGAAGGCTTCTTCCAATTTTCCGATTACGACCGCGGCTTTTCCAGCATCGATCTTGCGGTGCAAGGCGCTTTTCCGCTTGCGCCCAAATTTCAGCTCGGCGGCGGCATCGGATTTCGCAATTTTTCCGGGAATGGTAATAGCGAAGGCGGCATTTCGGATTTGGCCGCCTCCGGTCGCTATCTCGTCGTGTCGGGGCCAACCTCGGTTGCCGTGGGCGGATTGATCACGCTGCCGATCGGCAGTGAAGACATTGGCGAAGGCGATTTGGATTTTAGTTTTTTTGGCGCGTTGCGCCATCCCTTGCCGAGCGGTCTCGTCATCACAGGCGGACTTGCATTGGAGTTTGTGGAGACAAAAACGTTCTTTATTAATCCGCGCACCAATACGATAGACGAGAACTCGGATTATAACAACGGCTTGCTACTCGCCGGCGGCTTTATTTATCCGATGAAAAGTGGCTTGAGCCTGGTCACAGAATTAAATATCCGCACCGAAGGCGATTATATTCTACTCTCCGGCGGCTTGGATTACGCGCTGCGCTCCGGCGGCAGATTGCGCGGCGCTCTCGGCCTCGGCTTGGATGACGGCGCGCCCAACTTCGCGCTGCGCGGCGGATATTATTTCGGGTTCTAATTTGGAGCACTCTCGAAGCCCGAAGCTTTCTCGCTGCTTTTGGTATTGCTCAACTCGTGACGATGCGTTTTGAAGTTCTTCTCATGAAGCCCACAGTTTATATCGAAACAAGTGTGCTCAGTTACTTGACGGCACAGCCGAGCAGAGATCTAGTCGTTGCTGCACATCAGCAGACAACCAGCGATTGGTGGCATCGAAAGCGCCATGACTTTGATTTGTACGCTTCGCAACTCGTCGTTCTTGAAGCGGGTCGCGGCGATCCGGAGGCCGCGGAAAAAAGATTGAACGTACTAAAGACTCTGGCGCTTTTGGAAACAAGCACTGCTGCCGAAAAGTTAGCAAAGAAATTGCTTGACCAAAGAATCTTTCCGCCAAAAGCCGCCGATGACGCATTACACGTCGGAATAGCAACTGTGAACGGCATGAACTATCTTCTGACGTGGAACTTTAAGCACATTGCCAAAGCGGAAACACGAGATGCCGTCGAACGGATAAGCCGTGAAAGCGGCTATGAACCTCCGATAATTTGTACCCCAGAAGAACTACTTGGAGAATGAGCCATGTGGAAAGATCCGATTGTAGAAGAAATTCATCAAATCCGCGCGGAACATGCCGCGCAGTTTGATTATGATCTTGCGGCCATTGTAGCTGACCTAAGGAAGCAAGAACAGAAAAGTGGGAGAAATTTGGTCTCGCTCTCTCCACGCTTATTTGTTGAAAAAGAAAAGAACGAGAAACCCGCGAAAGCAAAACCGAATATAGGCGCGTCGAACACGGTTATGAGCGAAGCAGCGTAAGTCGATACGAGAAGAATTGGTGACGGAGCTGAACATTCGCACCGAGGGCGATTACATTCTGCTTTCCGGTGAACTGTCGCCGGAATTGCAAGCTAGCTTGCTCACGAATATCGCTCATCGCTACTCAGAATTCCAACGGACAAAAGCTGCCAACGGCTATAACTTTTCCAACAGTAGACTGTTTTTATCCGTTGATGGAAGTTTTTTCCAGTAACAAAGCAATCAATGAAATACCTCGAATTCACCAACTCTCTGCGCTCCGGCAAACTGGCGCCGGTTTATTTCTTCAGCGGCGAAGAGGCCGGGCTGATCGACGAAGGCGTGCAGGTTCTGCTCGATAAGCTCCTCACGCCGGATATGCGCGACTTCAACTATGATTTGTTGTATGCCAATGAAGTCACGGCGAAGCGCGTGCTCGATATTGCGCGCAGCTATCCGATGATGACGGCGTATCGCGTCGTGCTGGTGCGCGAGGTGCATAAAATGTCGCCCAACGACCTCAACGGTCTTGCAGAATACGTGAAAAAACCTTCGCCCTCAACGTATCTTATTCTCACGCAGCGCGATAAAAGCTCGACTAAAAAAGGTCTCGAAGCCATTCGCAAAGCCGGCGTGTATGTCGAGTGCCGGCCGCTGTATGACAATCAAATCGCGCCGTGGATTCAAGACTACGTGAAACGCTTGGGCAAACAAATCGCGCCGGAGGCCGCGCAGTTTTTGGCGACGGAAGTGGGCGGCTCCATTCACGCGCTTAAAAGCGAACTGGAAAAAATTCAGATTTACCTCGGCACGGCCACGAGCATAACGCTCGAACATGCGCAACACGTGGCCGGCACCCGCCGCGAGTTCTCCGTGTTCTCCTTGCAAGATGCGTTTGGCGAAAAAAATTTAGCCGGCGCCTTGCGCATTGTCGAAGAGCTTGCGGTCAACACGAATATTACGGCCGTGGTCAGTTCGTTGGCGCGCTATTTCAATCATCTCTATCTTGCCAAAGCGCTTTCGCGCCGGCAAGATTTGGCGGCGTTGGCGGAAAAAGCGGGCGTGCATGCATTCTTCGCGGAGCGGCTGCAAAAAGCGGCAAGCGGATATGACGTGGAAGCGCTCTTGAATGCCTTCGAGGTGTTGCATCACGTCGACTATCTGGCCAAGAGTCAGGGCCTTTCGCAAATGCTCCTGCTGCGTTTGACCGTGGTGGCGATTGTGAAAAAAATAGCACCACGATATTTGCCAATCCCGCGCGAAAGCAGCGACGAGCTTTTTGCCGCCGGCGGAGTGTAACCGAAATTTCGGCGTAAAGCTTTTTCGAGCTTCAATGAGTCCCCAATTGTATACAGGAGTGTGTTGATGGCATTTGCTACAAAAGCGGCATAGTCGAAGT
>CAYNDW010000060.1:1701-15214 GCA_964395375.1 uncultured Cytophagia bacterium | reverse complement strand
CGAAGTTCTCACCCGTTTTCCTGGCAAGCTGCGCGGCCAATTCTTGCGCCGAACTTTGCACTTCCCAACGAAAATAGCCGCGAGTATAATCAAAGTAACGCGCCGTCACGTCCGAACCGATGAAGCAATGCGCCTGCGGCATGGCGCCGAGCAACCATTTGCGCACCGCGTCTTCGTTGTTCATGAGTTGCCGCGCCGATTCGGGCGCGTGCTTGCCGTCATAAACGCCGCGCAAGTGCGAGCGCGCATTGCCGGACCATACGCTCTCGTTATTCTCCGTATGTCCGCCGCACATGCTGGAATAGGGCGCGGTCACCACCTCTTCACCGACTTTCAACACGAGGCCCTGGGTCTCGCGTATCGCGCGATCAACGTCTTTCGATTTGCGGCTCAGGCCGGCATAAACCTGACAGCCGACGTCCGCGCAGATATCGTAATCTTGATTCGGCAACGGCTTCGCGAGTTTATAAAGCACCTCGCTGCGGCTCGCAATGGCTTGCGCTTTAAGCGCTTCCAAGGGAAAGCTCGGACTCATCTCTGCGGGCACAACGCCGGAGAGATATTTTTCCACGGGCAGAATATTCACAACGGCGATGGCCGTGTCGCTCTTGATGATGAAGCGCATGCGACCGAGATAGTCGGGCAAAGCGCTCGCGTCAGGCGCGGCCTCCTTCACGCCGATGCGGTCCGCGATCATTTCAAATCCGCTCGGCAATACCAGCCGCTTCTTCGTCGCGTCGTTGGTCAAATCGAGCATGCGCTTGGAAGCGCCGCGTTCCGCCTGCGCCATGCGCAGCGTCCAATTGCCGGCGCTTTCATTTTGCGCGAGCATCATACCCGCGGCATCGCGCAGGGAGAAAGGCTCCGGCGTTTGCAAATGAATCATGGCGCGGCCGAGAACCAAGCCCACGCGCACTTCGGGCTGCACTTGAAACAGCGTTTTGGTCGGAGGCAGAGGACGCAGGCAGGAAGTGAGTTGGAGCACAAAGGTGATCAGCAAGATAGCGCAACAAATTCTAAGGCTTGCTTTGCAGGAAGAGGTGAGCATGGCAGACTCAAGTTTATTGACCAACGTGAGATTGCTCGGCGCAGAATTTTCGAACAAAGACCTTGCGAGAAAAGCCAAAGTGGAAACTAATTCCGGCGCGTATTTTGTATTCTAAGCAAGGTCGCTTTATCCAAACCGGTGTAGCGCATAATCTGAGCGAGCGGCTCGCCATGCTGCATCATCATTCTCGCGATTTCGAGCTTGCCTTCCAATTTGCCTGCGCGTTTCCCTTTACGTTCTCCTTCTAACTTGCCTTCAAGCTTGCCTTCAAGCTTGCCTTCGAACTTGCCTTGCGCATGGATATGACTCTTTTCTTTTTGAATCGCTTCGATCAACATACTGAACTCCTCTTTGCTAGTGTATACTTTTTCAAGTTTTGAGTGATCGGCCTCGTCGATCTTGCCGTGCAGAAACATTTGCGTAAACCAATTCCCAAAGAGCGATGCCGCTTGCTTGTCTTTCATTTTATCAAACAGCTTCTTCAGCTCTTTGAGCAGCGCTGCTAGATCATATTGCGCCTCAGCTAGGAACAACGTCGAAACGATATTGCCGATGCGCTGTAATTCTTTCGGAGAAAAAGTATTCTCGATGATCGGGAAATACTTGAACCGCAGCCCATACTCGCCTAGCATGCCCGCATCTTCCATCAGCTCCGACAATTCCGCGGGCGAATTCCAACGCCGCTTGCCGTTGTACAGCAAGAGGGGAAACACTGGCGGCAGTTTTCTCAGCCGTTTTTCGGAATCAATCAGATGGCGGTAAAAATCCAAAACGTAGCCGGCCATCTGCACGGCCACGAACCACGCGGGTGTGGATTTGAATTCCAACAAAATGACGACATAAAAATCGCGCCCGCGCAGTTTGACCTTATAGAGCAAGTCGCTGAAAGTCTTCTTGTACTTTCGCGAAACGAAATCGCCTTTCACCAACTCGCAATCAGAGAAGTCCAAATCCTTCACCCACTCTTCATGCACGAATGAGGTGAGCAATTGGCGAAAAATTTCTTTGTTTGAAAATAACTTTCTATAGCCGAGGTCATCAAGCTCTTGCATACGTCATCCCGAATTGCAATTGAGCCGCTCTGAGTGCTTGGCCGAATATAACCCAAAGCACACGGACGAGCAAGACGAAATTTGTTGTTGTGATTGCAAGCACGGTGATCTATCTTGCGAGCACAGGTGTTTCTTCTCGCCGTGGTTTCGACGAGCAGAAAAGAATAGGGAATGCCGTGCGAATCGGCAACTGCCCCGCAACTGTAAGCAGCGTTGTTCCGGCAGCTTCGCCACTCTGTTTTAAGGGGAAGGCGAAGCTGATGCCAACCGGGCTGCGAGTCAGGAGACCTGCCTGTGCTAAATTCTCCGGAAGGTTCAAGTCACAAATCCTTGCGACGATCTAAAGCCTTTGTAAGGATGAGTCGTGCCGCGAGCCTTCATCATGGAGAGCCTTCGAGGGAAGGTTTGATTTGCAACGCCTCATCGCTAGCCTTGCGCTTTGGCAAGCGCACCAACCTCCCTCGCTGTCCTCTCCTCCACTCCCCACCTTTATTGGAGGCGGTATGTTCCAAAAGTTTTTCTCCAGCGTTTTAATTTGCGCATGCGTTTTGACTTCGGCGTTACGCGGGCAAAATGCCGAAGCCGTGCGCGGCCAAGTGCTTGAAGCGGGCACCAATGTCCCGCTCGCGAATGCCATTGTCGTGTTTGCTGCAACTGGTCGCGGAACGATAACCAACAGCAACGGGGAGTTTGTTCTTTCCAACACCGGCGAGAGCGATTCGCTCGTCGTGCGTTTCATCGGTTATCAAACGCAGCGTCTCGCGCTCACCGCCTTGCGCGCCGCGCCGTCCATTGCGCTCGCGCCCACCACCGTGCTTTTTCGTGAAGTGACGGTGACGGCGAAGCGTTATGCCGCGACTGCCGCTGATATTCCCACGGCCAGCGAAGTTGTCCAAACACACGCGCCGCGTTTCGCCACGGCGCAAAATGCCGGCGAAATCTTGGCACAAGCACAATCGCTGTACATCAAAGAGTACGGCGGCTTGAGCGGACTCAAGACCGTAACGCTGCGCGGCGCTTCCGAGGGTCAAGTGCTCGTGCTCGAAGACGGCTTTCGCTTGAACAATCCGCAAGGCGGTTGGGTTGATTTTAATTTGTTGCCCGCGAGTAGCGTGGATAAAATTGAAGTCGTGCGCGGCGGTGCTTCGGCGCAGTATGGCAGCGAGGCGGTCGGCGGCGTCATTCACATTCGCACGTTGCCGCCGCCGGAGCGCTTCGCGCCGAAAGCGGAATACACCTTCGGCAGCTACGGCACGAACGCCGCGCGATTTAGTCTTGGGCAGCGCTTCGGAAAATTATCGGCGCTCGCTGGTTACGGGCAATTACAGACGGAGGGCGATTATCCGCTGCCTCTGCAGCAAACCGCATTTAGATTGCGGCACAACGCTTTTGCGCGCGAAGATGTTTATCTGCGCGGCGACTTTTCTTTTTCACCCACAACAAAGCTTTCCGCTTTTCATAAAGACATTCATGCGGATCGCGAAGTCGCCGGCTCGCTTGCTTTTCCTTCGCCGGAGGCCACACAGGTTGACGATAATCGCCTCACCGGCGTTTCTTTCATCAAACAAAAAGGCGCATGGCTCGACCTCAACGCGCAAGCGAGTGTGCAGAGGCTTGTGCAAGAGTACGCGAACCCCGATCCGTTCTTCCCCATTGCGAGTCGCCATCGCGTCGATGGCCGCGAGTTGATCGTGCACAATCGCAGCCGGCTCGCGCCGTTGGAGTTGCTTTACGGCTTCGAACTCGCACACAACGAAATCACGAGCACCGACATTCTCAATCCCACACGCGAGCAACGCAGCGCGTTCGCACAAGCAGAGTGGCGCTTGGCAAGCGTGCGGCACGACCGGCTCATGAGCTTCACGTTGCTGCCCGCGATTCGCGTGGATGATTACAGCGACGCGGGCACACATGCCAGCCCCAAGCTCGGCATGGTGTGGAAATGGGAAAAGCGCGCGAGCCTTTCGCTGCACGCGAGCGCGGGCAAGAGTTTTCGCGTGCCCTCGATGAACGATCTCTTCTGGCCGAGCGGGCCGTATGTCGCGGGCAATCCGAATTTAAAACCGGAGCAGGGACGGCAATATGACGCGGGTGTGCTCTTGCAAGTGCCCTCGGCTTTCGGCAATTGGCGCATTGGCTTCGATGCGTTTCAATATCGCCTCACGAATCTCATCTCATGGATTCCCGACGCCAACTTTCGCTTCTCGCCGCAAAATATCGCGCGCGCAAAAGTCACGGGCTTCGAGCCGGCGCTGCAATGGCATGCCCCGCGCGATCGCGTGACGCTGCGCGTGAGTTATGCGAAGCTCAATGCCCACGACAACGGCGACGAGGTTGCCACGCGCGGCAAGAAACTGCTCTATCGCCCCGAACATAAGCTCGACGCGAGCGCTTCCGTGCAACTGTGGAGCGCATCAGTGGGCGCGAGTTATCAGCTCATCAGCGAGCGCTTTGCGCGGCAGGATAATTCACTCGCATTGCCGGGCTATCGGCTCACGAGCTTGTTCTGCAATTATGATTTCGCTTTGGCCGGAGGCTATCGCGCGCGCGTTGCCGCTGCGTTGAATAACCTTTTCGACAAACGCATTCAAATCATCGAAGGCTATCCCACGCCGGGGAGAGAGTTTCGGGTGACCGTGGGAGTGGGAAGGTAGGAGAGTCGTAAATATTTGCGTTCGTAGTGATGCCTTCAGGCATTTCAAGCTAGCGACCTCACACGCCTGAAGGCGTTACTGTGAGCGCCTTTTCAATCTGCTCCAAATGCCGCTCATTGTGCCACACCACTTTTTCAAACTCGTCTTTCAACGTGCGCACGCCGGTTTCGCTGTGGACAAATTCCAAATGGCCGTCTTGCTCATAATGTAAACGCGCATAATAAATGATGCCTTCGCGCACGGCAGAGTAGAGCTTGCGCGAAAGCTCCAATGGCCGTTGCGCGTAGTCAAGCTTGTTCGCCCATGCCTCTTGATCGAAAGCCCAGAGCACTTGTCGCGGCTCGCTGATGACTCGTCGAATACGATCAAACAAAACCGAGTCCGCATCCGCGAGGTGATGCAAAATGTAGCGCACGGACCATTTGCCCGGGCCGTGCGTTTTGTCGAGGTCGGAGGCACCGAGGGCGAAGTGGCGCAGGGTTACGGCTTGGGTGCGTTCGAGGTCGTGGATTAAGGTACTAGAATGATCGTTAGTCATAAAAGAGTCTGCTCACTTTTTTTGAAGCGTGCTCTTCCATAGTTGTGCTTCACGAAGATCGGGCATGAGATAATTCTCCAGCTTGCTTACGCCAAGCAAGTAATTGTTCTTGTACTTTGACGACATTCGGGTCTTCAATCTGCTCGAATATCTTGAGCGCAATTTGAGCATAGGCGATGGCTTGTTCAATATTGCCGCTTATTTCCAATAAGATCCCTAAATTCCAAAGTGCATTACCTTCGCCTCGGCGATTGCCGATTTCACGGGTTATGGTTAGAGACAATTGGTAACACTCGATAGCTTTTCGAAATTCATGTAGAAAGAAGTAAGCGGTGCCGAGATTGCCTAATACATTGCCTTCACTTCGACGGTTGCCGGTTTTGCGGGTAATCACTAGCTGTTGTTCATAACAAGAAACGGCCTTGCTGAAATTACTCAAACGATAGTAGACGGTGCCGAGGCCACCGAGTGCGCTGCCTTCGGCGTGTCGATAGCCAATCTCACGGGTGATCGCCAACTGTTCATCAAAAAAAGTAATGGCTTTGTGAAGCTCTTTCAATTCGATATAAACGAGACCGAGGTTGCCCAAAGCTGCGGCTTCACCACGGCGGTCTTTGATCTCACGAGCGATTCCCAAGTGTTTTTCGTGGCACTCGATAGCATTGTGGTATTCGCCCAAGTCTTTATAGGCGTTGCCGAGATTGCCCAATATGTTGCCTTCAACGCGATGGTCGCCGATTGCGCGACTTATGGTCAATGCTTGTTTACTGTATTCAATAGCCTTTCGGGTTTCACCCAAATCAGCATTGGCACTTGCGAGACCACTCAGCGCGTTACTTTCGCCACGGTAATCACGAAGCTGGCGAGTAATCATCAACTGTAGTTGATAGAACGAAATAGCCTTCCGAGCTTCACCCAAGTCGGCGTGAGCGAGACCGAGATTACCCAATGCATTACTTTCGCCAAAACGGTCTCCGATCTCACGTACGATCTCCAATTGCTGTTCGTAATATGTGATAGCCTTGCGAGGTTCACCCAAGTCGGCATAAGCAAGGCCAAGATTACCCAAACGCACACCCTCGGCTTTGCGCAATTTTAAACGCCGTGCAGTAGTAATCGCTGCTTCAAGCCAGCGAATTCTTTCGCGTGGATGCTGGCGCAGAGCGAGCAAGAATGCACCAGCATCCGGATAGTCATTGCACAATTTTACAGCGGTCGTTTCTTTTTCCGCATACGTTTCAGCCCATACTTGCCCGATTTGGATATTGCTCCATTCTAGATCAAATAAGTTCAGGCTGTGTATGAATGCTTCTCCGCCTTGTCGATAAAGGTTATTGGTTTCTCGGAGGACGGTCACATAGTGTACAGCGTGCCGGATTTGTGCTTCAAAAAGACGAGGCATAAACAATAACTCTAATAAACTTTAAAATTATAGAAATCAAGAGCACAAGTAGTTCCTACCTCTGTTGCCCCATATCGCAAGTGCCTTTCTTACCTTGTCGGTTTTTGGGTCTCTCACTTGCTCTCGAATGCTCAATGAAGTTTCTGCAAGCGCAATAGCCTGAGAACGATTGCCGAGTTTATCGAACACCAGACTCTTGTTCCAAAGCACGGTTCCTTCGGCTCGGTGGTCACCGTTTTCTCGGATAATAACCAGTGCCAATTCATAATATTCAAGCGCTGTATTAAATTCACCAGATTCGTTGTGGAGTTCGCCTAAGTTCACAAAGGCGTATGATTCGCCACGACGGTCACCAATTTTGTAAGCGATAATCAATAACTGTTCATAACAATGTTTAGCAAGATCTGAATACCGTAAAATCCTGTAAGCAACACCCAAGTTACCGAGTGCGATACTCTCTATGCGTGAATCTCTAATCTTACGAGCGATGGCTAATGCTTGGTTGGAGTATTCAATTGCTTTCTGAGGTTGATTCATGTCCGCATAAATGCTACCTAAATTACTCAAAGTCATCGCTTCATCACGGCGATTGCCAATTTCGTGTTGAATACGAAAGGCCTGATTGAGTAATTCAATGGCACGTTGATACAGGCCTTGTTCCGAGTAGATCGTGCCTAAGTTGAAAAGGCCTCCCGCTTCATCTCGACGATCACCAATCTCGCGACTTATACTCAGTTGTTGTTCGTAGTAATCGAAGGCAAGTTTAACATCACCCAAGAATGCATAGGCGTTGCCAAGATTACCAAGATGTGATGCTTCTGCAACGCGCAGTCTCAACCGGCGAGCAGCCGCCAGAGCGATTTCTAGCCAGATTATCCATTGCCGTGGATGTTGGCGGAGTTCAAGAAAACAGCAAATGACCTTGAGATAGTCACTACACACAGTAGCAGCCAGGTCATCTCCCGAAGACTTTTCTGCGGCCCATTCGTTTCCGGTTTGTATGTTTTGCCATTCCATATCGAATAAATCTATGGCTCGCTTGATTTGTTCGCCGCCTTGCTGGTAAAGTTGGTTTGCATTGTAGGCGAAGTCCACATAGTGAATGGCGTGCCGGAGTTGTGCTTCACGAAGACTTGGCATGATTTGTCGCAGCTACATTTTTTGCTTGGGGTGATGGAGAACTCGATATAAATGCATCAAAGGAAATATCAAGAGACCTACCGAGTATACAAAAACACGAATCACGAATATTAAGAGGTAGAGCCAACGGCTACGAAACAAAATAAGAAGAATATCAGTTCGTTTGATCTCGTGTTGCAGCTTTAGAGCCTTGAAAACGTCGCGTGCCTGCCGTATAGATTCAATGGCTTTTCTCCGTTGATTCATGAAACTATAAGTCCAACCTAAGTTATTCAGTATAATCCCTTCGTTGTGCTTGTCTTTAATTTGGCCGGCTATTGTAAGGGCTTGCTCATAAAAGTTAATGGCCAGCTTGTACTTGCCTACATTGCTGTAGGCTCGCCCCATATTGTTTAGGCACAGGCCTTCCGAACGTTTGTCACCGATAATTCGTGCGGTATTTGCTGCTTGCTGGTAATGCTCAATTGCTTTTTTGTTTTTTCCTGTAAAAAGGTAAACATTACCCAGCATACCCTGGTTAATTGTTTCTTCACGTTTGTTTCCTATCTTGCTGCTAAAGGACAACGCTTGTTGGATAGATTCCAACGCATCATCACGGTTCTCCAAATTCCGGTAAGAGTTGCCCAAATTACCCAGAATTTGACTTACCATGAGTTCATCATTCACCTCGCGCGCAATCATCAAGGCTTGCTGCAAATGATCGATCGCTTGCTTGTTTTGGCCTTGCTGTAGGTAGATGTTACCAAGATTACCAAGAGCGCTTCCCTCTCTATGCCGAATTCCAAGTTCACGACAAAGTAACAAAGCTTGATTGTAGCAATCAATTGCCTGACTATAATTTGCTGCGGCAGCATAGGCCAATCCCAAATGATTCAGATGGGCACTTTCAAGCTGACGGTCTTGGAGTAGCTTGGTGGCAGTCAATGCTAACTCTAACCAAAGGATACGCTCATTTATGGCCTGTCGAAGACTGAGTAAATAGACGCCTCCATCAGGATAGCGACTAAGTAACAAAGTTGCCTCATAATCATTTTTATCCGAATGCATTGTGGCCCATATTTGTCCAGTTTGAATATTGCCCGAATTTAAATCAAACAAATCCAAGCCTTGTTTGAGCACGTCACCACCTCGCTGATAAAGCGCATTTGCAAGACGTAGCAAAGCCTCATAGTACTTTGCATGCCGCAATTGTGCTTCACGAAGACTGGGCATAGCTTATTACTCCGTGAGGAAAGATTTCGCGTGCATCACCAGCAAAGCGTGCATTTGGTAACGTTTTATTTCAAAAATAGACTCAAGCAACCCACGATCAACAAGCCGACTCACGATGGGTTTGGGATCATCGACTTGCCAAACAGCTTTCATTGCGGCCAAATCAAAAGTGGCGGGCTTTGGAGCAAAAGCGCCCAAATAAGCAAAGCAATCACGAGTATGACTATCCAAACGGTCGGTGCTTTTTTGCAGGAGAGCGGCGACGGTAGGGGTTGTTTCATTAGCTAAATCGGCGCGATCTGCCGGAGCTTTGGCGGCGAGTAACTTTGCTCCTTCGCGAAGCTCGTTGAGCAAGTTTATCACACTAAAACCATAGCTGGCCTCAACATTGAGCAAATGGCCGGCAACTTGGAGCGCCAGTGGCAAGCCTTCAAGCTCGCGCACCAGCTCACGGGATGGCTGCGGATATTGCGCGACGACGGTGGGAGCCAGCTTCTGCAAAAGCTCAAGGGCTTTGTCATCAGAAAGTTCCTTGAGCTTGTAGAGATCATTCGCGGTCGGAGCAAGAGCTTGCGCCACGCTATTGACGCGCGTGGTGATGAGCATGGCACATCCGCGTCCGCCGACTTTGAACGGCATCGCATGCTCAGGCTCCCACACATCGTCCACAATGAGCAACATGCGCTTGTTGCGCAGAAGTGCTGCTAATTGGGCTGAGGCTTCTTCAACGTTTTTGGCTTTCAAGAGATCATCGGTACCCAACGCGCGACCCCAAGCGGCAAGCTCCGAGAGCAGATTAGGAGTCTGGCCAAGCGAAACCCACAGAACGCCATCAGGAAAGTCAGCGGCGAGGTCACGATCATGAGCAAGCGCAGAGGCAATCGTGGTTTTGCCCACACCGGGCCAGCCGCGCACAGCCGTGAGAATCTGCACGGAGGCCGAAGCAACCTTTAATTTTGTTTTAAGATCGGAGAGTTCATTTTCACGGCCTATAATAAGCGGCGAAAGAGGAGGGGCGCTGCCGGGGCGATATGATATTGCTTCATAAATGTTGGTCGTGACATTCGTGATCTTGTTCCCTCCAACAACGTCACCCCCAATATTTTTATTCTGTCCCACAAAATTGCCTCCGACTGAAAAATTGCCCTGCACGTTGAGATTGTTGCCGCTGGATGGAGCCGGTGCATCATGGCTTTGTCGCGTTTCAATGATAGCAACAATAACAGAAGTGATTAATGCAATACCAAGAATGGCCCACAATACCCAACGATACGCTTCAGGAATATCGCCAAACACTGTGGGAAAATACTCACCCGCCAAGCTACCGATGAATGTAATGATAGCGATGCTCGCGGGGATCAGCCATCGACGCGGTTTCTGTTGGGAAGTGTTTGCGGGTGTCATTGTCGTTTAATCGATTTGAAAACTAAATTCCCTGACTTTCATCGTAGCATAAGCAGGGCGAGATACTCCCTCGCCCTACTCTCATCAACTCTTCATGCGCTCTTCTCTTCCCCCACCCCCATCACCGGTGCCACAGCCTTGATGCCCACCGGGCCGAGCGCGTACTCTTGCGGGCCTAGGCGGTCGTTGGAGTTCATCACTTCTTCCCACGTGACTTCTTTGCCGGTGTATGCGGCGGTGCGGCCCATGATCGCGACGAGCGTGGAGTTCGCCGTGTTCTCAGCTTCGACGAAGGGTTTGTTCGTGCGAATCGCAGTCACCATATCGATGTGCTCTTGCACATACGGCGAGATCTTCACTTGCTTCGTGGATTCGCCGGCTTCGTTCTTCGGATATTCATACGTCCACGCGACCGTGCCGTCGGGTTTGTAGATCGTGTTGCGGCAATTCGAATAGCCTTTCGTGCCGCGCACCATTTCCGAAACATTGCCCGCGCAGCCGTTGATTTGGCGGCACATGCTGTGAACGTGCATGCCGTTCGCATAAACATAATCCACGCTGAACGAATCGTATTGATCGCCGGTCACGCGGCGATGGCGTGCGCCGACGCCCACGGCTTTCATGGGCAGCATGCCTGTGAACCAATGGACGACGTCAATGTTATGCACGTGCTGCTCGACGATATGATCGCCGGAGAGCCAGCACCAATTCACCCAATCGCGAATCATGTATTCCATCTCCGACCATTCCTTTTGCTGCGTGCGATACCAAAGTTGATCTTGATTCCAATAACAATTCGCGGCTACGATGTCGCCGATCGCGCCCGCGGCAATGTGCGCGTAGGTTTCAAGATAGTCGCGTTGATGGCGGCGCTGCGTGCCGGTTGCGACCGTAAGCCCCAACGACTCGGCACGTTTCGCAGAGGCAATGATGCTGCGGCCTCCGGGCGCATCGACCGCAACCGGCTTTTCCATGAACACGTGCTTGCGCGCATTGATGGCGGCCTCGAAATGCGCGGGCCGAAAATGCGGCGGCGTGGCGAGCAGAATGATGTCAACGCCGGAGTCGATGACTTTTTGATACGCATCGAAGCCCACGAAACAATTTTCCTCCGCGACCTCATTGCCTTTCTCTTCTTTAATCTTCTTGCGGCAATCTGCGAGGCGATCTTGGAACACATCTCCAAGCGCAACGACTTGCAGATTCGGACCCGCGCTTAGGAAATCAACCGCTGCACCCGTGCCGCGTCCGCCGCAGCCGATCAATCCGGCCTTCAATGGCGGCCCGTCCGGCGCTTGATCAAAAAACGTGGGAACTTTGACGTCAGCATCTTTTGCAGCGGAACAACTCACCAACAACGCGCCCGCAGTGAGCGCGCCGAGTTCGAGGAACTCGCGACGATTCAAGGGTTGGGACATGTGCCTTCTCCTCTGCTTAACTGGGTTGAGACTTCTTGAGTTAGTATCTGCCACCGTTTGGGAGGCGTAGAAATGAAAACTTGTATTCGCCAAATCTTTTTTATAAGTTAATCACAGAGCAAAGATTTTCACCAAAACAGAAAACTACCATGAATGACCAATTGCAAGAAATTCTTGAGGATCTCCACGCCGCGGAAAGCAAATGTCAGGGATTCGAAAAGCAATACGGTTTGCTTTCGGAATATTTTTTCGACGCCTTCACCAACGGCGAGATTGCCGATGACGGCAACCTTGACTTTGTCGAGTGGGCCGGCTATTACAAAAGCAAGCTTGACCGGCTTCGACGTTATCGCGTCGCCCTGTTAAAAGAATCCCCCGCGGTGAAAAGATTCCAGAAAATTGCAGTCTATGAAGCCGTCGCGTGAAGAGTACGAAGCGCAAGTTTATCGCGCCGCAGAGCTTTCCTCGCACATCGAGTATTCAGATTTGGTGCTCGTGCCTGCGGGGCGTAAGCTTGCCACACTTTCAGGCGCGATCTCCTTCAAGCAAAACATTCGCCTTGTGATTCGCGAAGCGCTTGATTTTGCCCTTGAAGAATGGATTACCGGTTACGGCTATGTCGTTTATAAAAACAACGAGCGCCAATATTGGTATGATTCGCAAGAGCATCCCAACGATCCGTCTTTAGCCCCCACGCATCCGCATCACAAGCATATTTCTCCGGACATCAAACACCATCGCATCCCCGCGCCGAACATCTCTTTCAAGGTTTCGAATTTGCCTTTTCTCATTCAAGAAATCGAAGAAGAGTTTTTCCCGATCTAAAAAGCACGAGTGTTTTTCAATACCCATCACTCCATCACTCCGCCAATCCACGCTTCTCCACCTCGCACACCACGCGAAACCCCACGTCATTGCAGTCGGAATACCACCAGAGGCTTTTCGGAATTTGCGGATCGGTTTTGAGCCACGCTTCGGTGCGCGTATGATCGCGGCCGGCCACGCGAATGTGCGCGGCTTCGCTTTTATACGAGCCGCCGCGAATCACGCGCTCCGCGCCTTCTTTCGGGCCAAGGGGATTGACGATCACATCGTTGTCCGCAGCATTCGCATAAGCATTCGGCGCATACCAATCCGCGCAGAACTCGCGCACGTTGCCGAGCATGTTGAGCAAGCCGAAAGGATTCGGTTGCACGGTCGCGGGCGGATGCGTTTTGCTCAAACTGTTCGCGGCATATTTCACGTAGCGATTGATCACGCTCGTATCAACGCCGAAGAGGCGATTGCGCAGCCGCTCACGCGCATAATCATTCGGGCTGCCTGCAAAAAAATAAGCCGTGCTCTTTCCGCCGCGCGCCGCGTATTCCCACTCCGCCTCCGTGGGCAAACGATACGTCTTGCCGGTTTTGCGCGAGAGCCATGCGCAATATTGTTGCGCCGCGTAATAGGTCATCGTTATTGCCGGGCGCTGGCCGCGGCCCCAGCCTTGATCGGGATTGCCATACGCGGGCGTCGGGCCGGTGATCGCATCGACTTGCGCCACGCCGCTCATCTTCTTGGCTTGATCTTCACTGCGGCCCTCGCCGTGCATTTCGGCATAATAGGCTTCATACTCGGCCCGTTCATCTTGTCTTTGCTGTTGCTG
>CAYNDW010000060.1:0-1691 GCA_964395375.1 uncultured Cytophagia bacterium | reverse complement strand
CAACTGACTTCGGCCTTGCCCATCCAAAACGCATTGAGCCGCGCCTGGCGTTGCGGGCCTTCATCGTGCTCACGATACGGCTCCGTTTCGGGACTGCCGATTGTGAACGTGCCGCCGGGAATCGCCATCATCTCAAAGCTCACCGTGGTGTTGGGAATCGTCTCGATAAAATTTGCAAACGAATCGACACGCGCGGGCGCGGTGAAAATGATTTTCTTTTTGCCGGTTGATAAAGACTCCGTCATCTCTTTTGACTTGGGGTGATAATGCCCGGTCTCAAGATGGCAGTTGAGGCAATGTAACTCGCCGGCTTTGCGTTCATAGTGCAAGTGCGCATCTTGCCCCTTCTTTGCCAGCCCGCGCGGATAGAGATTTTGATGGCAGTTCTTGCACGAAGCTTCATACACGTGCAGCACCGCGTGCTCGCGTTTCGATTTTTCTTCCCAATTGATCTTCGCCGTGTCTTTGAAGAGCACGCCATAAACGTCGCGGCTGCCGGTGGCAATCTTGGCCCACACATAATCCACGCCGCTGGGCGGCAGATGACATTGCACGCAACCGACGGTCACGCCGCTCTTGTTGTCGAAATGCGCGCCCTGCTTCCACGAGATTGTGGCTTGCGGATGCACGTGGCAGGATTCGCAAAAAGAATTTGTTGAAGTATAATCGAAAGAAGTTTTCGCGAGGAGAAAAGTAACGATGCCGATGCTGAAGGCGAGCAGGAAGGAAAACTTCAGCCAGAGTTTTCGAAGCGGGGCGAGCGGGTTCAAGTGTGATCTACCTGCGGCTTAGTTTTTACAAAGCGGCGTCCCACATGACGTGATTCGGCGAGAATCTTTCTAAATGCGATGACAGCTCTCCCTAGTTTCTGTCATTCAGGAGGAACCTTTTTAAGCACTGGCATTCCTGTCTAGAACTGAAAAAGATTCCTCCTGAATGACACGATCTAGGATTGCGATTACCGAATTTGAAAATAAAAATTCATCAGAGATTCACGCCGAGCACGAGGGAAGGTTCTTACAGAATGACATTTCGAGGAACGGTTCATCCAACAATCCATCAATCCACAACTCCAACAATCCCTCACTCCAAAAAGATTAAAACGTATCCGATTGTGCGTACGCTGCAATCACCGCCAGTTCGCCCTCTTTGCCGGGCTTGCTATTGCCGTGCTCCATACCCACCACGCCGGTGAAGCCTTTCGCGTGGATATGCTTGAACACGTTGCGATAATTGATCTCGCCAGTTGTCGGCTCTTTGCGGCCGGGATTGTCGCCGACTTGGAAGTAGGCGATCTCGCTCCATGCGAGGTCGATATTCGGAATGAGATTGCCTTCGGTGATTTGTTGGTGATAAAGATCGTCGAGAATTTTGCAGGAGGGACTGTTGACTGCGCGGCAGATTTGAAACGCTTGCGGCACTTTGGTGAGAAAGAGTCCGGGGTGATCGCGCCACGCGTTGAGCGGCTCGAGCACCATGATGATGTTGTGCGGCTCGAACAGCGCGGCGCACGCTTTAAGATGCTCGATCACGTTTGCGGTTTGATAATCCCACTCCAGGCGCGTGCTGAACATGCCGGGCACGACGGTCGTCCACTTCGCATTCACCCGCTTCGCAACTTCGACGGCGTCGCGCATTTGCTTAAGCAACATTTCGCGCACGTCTTTATCATTGTTCACAAACGTGGCTTT
>CAYNDW010000059.1:0-15260 GCA_964395375.1 uncultured Cytophagia bacterium | reverse complement strand
TCCTGCGGCGTGAGCAGCGTCCATCCCACTTCGAGCGCAATGGTGCTGCCCTCTTCGAGTTGGATGAAGGCGACCGCGGCATCTTCCACCTCCAGCTTGGCAACGTGGTTGTAGGTGGCGGCTTTGACGCTCTTCACTTTTTTATTGCCGAAGAGCCACAGGGTCATGTCAAGAATTTGAATGCCCAAGTCCATCAACACGCCGCCGCCGGAATATTTTTTATCGAAGAGCCACGCGCGTTCGTTCCATTTTTCTTGCCGGCGGAGCCAGCCACATTTGGCGTAAAAAATTTCACCCAACTCGCCGTTTTCGATAAACTGCCGGAGATTCACCACGTCGCGCCAGAAGCGCACGTTCATCGCGACCATGAGTTTGCGTTTGTGTTGCTTGGCCGCGCGCACCATCTGTTCCGCTTCTTCCACGGTGCGGCTCATGGGTTTTTCGACCAGCACGTGCTTGCCCGCAGAGAGTGCGTTGATGGCGATGGTCTTGTGCATGTTCGTCGGCGCGCAAATATCCACCGCGTCGATTTCATCCATCTTGAGCACGGCTTCGTCGTCCGTGAAGTAATGGGGGATGCCGTATTTTTCCGCCACGCCTTTCGCGCGCGCTTTATGCGTATCGCACACGGCCACAAGTTCGACGCCCGGAATCGTTTTCCAATGGGGAATATGCGCCACTTGTGCGATGCCGCCTGCTCCAATCACCGCCAGCCGAATGTTTTTCATGCGCTCTGTCTTCTTTGGGTCGCGAGATTATCCAAATAACTTTGTAAGATAAACACGGCCGCAACTTGATCGACCACTTGCCGTTGTTCGCGCGTGGACTTGCCCAGCGCCGTTAGCGTGCGCTCGGCTTGCCGGCTCGAAAGCCGCTCATCCCACGCCACCACCGGCAATGCCGCGTGCTGCTCCAGCACGGCGATAAAGGCCCGCACTTTTTGCGACATCTCCCCTTCCGTGCCGTTCATGTTGCGCGGCAAACCGACGACAATCAAACTCACCCCCTCGCGTTTGATGATCACCAGCAAGCGGTCTAATAAATCCCGCTGCGAACGATATTGCAACGTCTCGCGCCCATGCGCCATGAGCAATAACACATCGCTCACGGCAACGCCAACGCGCTTTTGGCCATAATCCAATGCCAGCACGCGCTCGCCGGAGGGCGGCAATTCGAGAGTAGAATTCATCGGTTGCTAGATTCTCTAAACGTTAATTGCCCGAGTTCTCGGAAGACGCGCTAACTTTTTTTTCCAATTCCGCGTCATTCCAACTTTCCCAGCCCGTGCCCAAACGATCGTGTTGTTTGATTCCATCGAGCGGCTGTTTGAGCACTTCCTTCAACAATTTGCCCGCTTTGAAATGCGTCTTGCGCCGCGCCGGCACGTAAATGATTTCGCCGGTTTTGGGATTACGCGCTTTCGGCTTGGCCTTCGTGGTTTTTACTTCAAACACGCCGAAATCGCGCACTTCAATCCGAATTTCCGGATTCGCTTCTTCCATAAATTCGCGCAACGCCGTGAACACGCCATCGACGATTCTTTCGGTGAGATAGATCTTTTCGCCGATGATTTTTGCGGTGCGCTTGGCCACATCTTTTTTAGTGATGGTGGTTTTCATTAGAGCTTACTCCTCAGGTTACGTTTTTCCCTTCCTCACGAAGAGAAGTGTTATCCCACTTCCGCCTCAGCCATCGTTTCGGTGGCGCCGTCCATGCGTTCAATGCTGAACACCCCGGCCACTTTGCCGATTTTGCTGATGACTTGCGTGAGATGATGCAGGTTCTTGACCTCGACTATGATGTTGCTATGCACAAGAGAATTTTCCCCGCGCATCTCAATGCGCACAATGTTGGTATCCGTATGCGCGATGGCTTCGCTCACGTCGCGCAGAAAATTTTTGCGATCTTGGCCGAGCAGATGCAGGCAGACCATAAAATGTTTTTCCGGTTCGACGTCCCAATTGACTTCAATCACGCGTTCGGGATTTTGCACGAACGGCAGCGTGTTCTTGCAATCCGTGCGATGCACGACCACGCCGCGGCCATGCGAGAGAAAGCCGGTGATGCTATCGCCCGGCACCGGCTGGCAGCATTTCCCAAACGTGATGAGCAAATTATCCAAACCCTGCACGCGCACGCCTTTCGCCGCGCCGCGCGCTTTGCTCAAAAATTTTTGCAGAATATTGCCGTTGTCCGCGCGCGATTGCGGCTCGGGCACGATTTTGCGAATTACGCTTTCCGCGGAAATATCGCCGCGGCCGATCGCGCAATACAGTTGCTGCTCGTCATGCAAACCGAACGTCCGGGCAATTTCGGTGAGTTCTTTCGCCTCCGGCATGCGCTTCAAGTGCTGGCGCTTGAAGCCGCGCTGCAAAATTTCCTCGCCGAGTTTCTGGCTTTGCTCTACGAGCGACTCTTTTACCCAGCGCCTGATTTTGGAGCGCGCCTTGGAAGTGCGCACCGCGCGCAGCCAATCGGGGTTGGGCTTTTGATTCGCGCTCGTGATAATCTCGACGGCGTCCCCGCTTTTCAATTTGTGATTGAGCGGGACGATGCGGCCGTTGATCTTCGCTCCGATGCAATGATAACCAATATCCGTATGCACTGCAAAAGCAAAATCCACCGGCGTGCTATGCACCGGTAACTGAATCAAATCCCCTTTGGGCGTGAACACGAAAACTTCGTCTTGATACAGATCGATCCGCAAATTCTCCATGAACTCTTGCGGGTCTTTGATGTCGTGTTGCCACTCCAACATTTGACGCAGCCAGGAGAGCTGCTTATCCAACTCATCGTCTTTTTCTTTGCCTTCTTTATAGCGCCAATGCGAGGCCACGCCGACTTCGGCCATGTGGTGCATCTCTTCGGTGCGAATCTGAATCTCGATCATCTTCCCCCCCTCGCCGATCACCGTCGTGTGCAACGATTGATACATGTTCGTCTTGGGCGTGGCGATGTAATCTTTAAAGCGCTCTTGCACCGGCGTAAAAAGGCTATGCACGATGCCGAGCGTGAAGTAACACTCTTCCATGCGGCGCACGATAATGCGGATCGCGAGCAAATCAAACACTTCTTCAAACGGCTTTTCCCGACCATGCATCTTGAGATGGATGCTATAAAGATGTTTGGGGCGCCCGGTGATTTTTGCGACCATGCCCACGGCTTTCAATTCCCGGCGAATGGGCGCGGTGATGCGCCGGATATAGGCTTCGCGCTCGTTGCGCTTCTCCGTTATTTTTTGCACCAGTTCCCAATAAGCCACCGGCGCCAGCGTTTTGAACGAGAGATCTTCCAACTCCCATTTCATGCGCGCGACGCCCAAACGATGCGCGAGCGGGGCATAAATTTCGCGCGTTTCCACGGCAATGCGGTGCTGCTTTTTTTCGGGCAGATGTTCGATCGTGCGCATGTTGTGCAAACGGTCCGCGAACTTGATTAAAATGACGCGAATATCCTTCACCATGGAAAGGAGCATCTTGCGAAAGTTTTCCGCCTGTTGCTCTTCGACGCTGTCAAATTTAAGTTCGGAAATTTTCGTGACGCCGTCGACCAAGCCCGCGATTTCATGCCCAAACTTCTCTTGCACTTCTTCAATGCTCACGCCCGTATCTTCGACCACGTCGTGCAACAAGCCGCCGGCAATGGTCGCGTAATCAAGGCGCAGATCGCACAGGATTTTCGCCACTTCGAGGCAATGCTCGAAATAGGGCGCGCCGGATTTGCGCAGTTGATTGCGATGCGCTTCCTGGCTGAAATAAAACGCGCGCGTCAACAATTCCATATCGATGGGAAAGTGGCTATAGCGTTTCAGCTTCCGCAGAATGCGTTGAAAAATTTTTTCGAAGTCAATGGCTGCAGTGCTCATGATGCGACTTTCTCAGCGGCAAGCTCGCGGCATTTTGCGCGCTATCGTTCACGCTGACGTTTGTTCTAGGCAACTTTATCAAGAATTCTAATCCTTCAACGCCTGCCCCTTGGCATCCGTGTTCATCGATCCCGTCAAAATAAGAATGCCTTCGATCAAGCCCCAAATCGCGCCGATGCCGCAGGTCACGATTGTAACAGCGATCTGCGCGATCCCGATGCCGGTGTATCCTAAATAAAAACGATGCACGCCAAATCCCCCCAAAAAGATGCCGAGCAAGCCACCTACCAATTTTGATTTGGCATCAAACGGTATCGCGCTGGCTAGCTGCACGCCGCATTTGACACAGATGGTCGCCGCCGGATTGGTTTCGGAGCCGCAATGCTGGCAGAACTTCGCTCCGTTTCTCGGTGGGCAGCCGCAAGCAACGCACATCACGGCTTGCGCCGGAACTTCTTTACCGCAATTTCGGCAAAACATGCTTCCTCCTCACTGTTGAGTTGATCTACTTTTTGCTCAAGAAAGCTGCGAAGCTAGTAGTGCAAATTCTCAATTGCAAATTTTCAATTTTAAATTTGCATTGCTTTTGGCCGAGAGAACTTATCAAAACGGCGCTTGCCCGGGCTGCGCCTCCGCATGGAAACGATCAAGATTCGAGAATTGCACGTTATCCTTCAAGAACATCAGGTTCACGGTTCCGGTTGGGCCGTTGCGTTGTTTGCCGATGATAATCTCCGCGGTGTTGTCGTTCAACTCGCGCGCATACATGTCCGGGCGATAGATGAACATCACCACGTCCGCGTCTTGCTCGATGGCGCCGGATTCGCGCAAATCCGAAAGCTGCGGACGCTTATCGCCGCCGCGTTGTTCCACCGCGCGCGAGAGCTGCGAGAGCGCGACCACCGGCACGTCCAACTCCTTGGCCAGCGCTTTAAGCGCTTGCGAGATGAGTGAAATCTCAACCTGCCGGCTTTCCGAGCCGCGCGGCCCGCGCACCAGTTGGAGATAGTCGATCACAAACATGCCGACTTTTTTCTCCGCGCACAAGCGCCGCGCTTTCGCGCGAATCTCCATCACCGAAAGCGCGGGCGTGTCGTCGATATAAATCGGCGCCTCGGCCAGACGACCGACGCCGCGCACGAGTCGCGAGAAATGCTCGCGCGGCAATTTGCCGGTGCGCACCAAATGCGAATTGACGCGCGCTTCGCTGCACAACAAACGCATTGCGAGTTGATAGTTCGCCATTTCCAGCGAGAAGAAGCCCACACCAATCTTAGCGTCAACCGCGACGTTGCGCGCAATGTTCAAACAAAAAGCGGTCTTGCCCATGGAGGGCCGGCCCGCGACGATGATGAGGTCGGAAGGTTGAAAGCCGGAAGTCATCTCATCCAAATCGCGAAAGCCCGTGGGCACGCCGGTGACGCCGCCGCCGCGCGCATGGTACGTTTCGATGGTCTCAAACGTGCGATGCAAAATCGGATTGATGGATTCGAACCCGCGCCGCAAGCCGCGCTCGGACAGCGCGAAGATACGTTGCTCCGCGCGATCGAGCAGATCATCCACCGGCTCTTTGGCTTCAAAGGCATCGGAGGAAATTTCCGTGGCGATGCCGATGAGGCGGCGCAAGATGGCTTTTTCGAGCACGAGGCGTGCATGATATTCCACGTTCGCCGCGGAGGCAACGCGCGAGACCAATTCCGTGAGATAATAATTGCCGCCGATCGTGTCCAACTCTTGCCGGCGTTGCAGCTCCGCGCCGACGGTGAGCACATCCACGGGATGATTGCGCTCGAAGAGGTGATGAATCGCGCCATAAATTTTTTGATGATCGCTTTTATAGAAGCACCAATCCTCGAGCACCTCGAACCCCTTGCTCACGGCATCGGCCTCTTGCAGCATGGCGCCAAGCACGGCTCTTTCGGCATTGAGATCTTGCGGCGGCAAACGGTCAATCACTTGATCGGCGTTTAGCTTCTCGAAATTTCCGCTGCGATTTTCTTTGCGCTCGTTCACAGTTTCTTTGCACCAATTTTTAAGGCAAAACTATTTCTGGCAAAACGATTAAAGCTTTTTTTAAAATTCCCCCCTTGAGGGGGGTTAGGGGGGTATGCTTTAAAATTGCAGCGCTCATTCAAGCTCGTACTCAAAAGTAAAAGCATGCTGCTGCGCGTGCCCGGTCACGTAATCGCCTTCACCGCGCAAACCGCGCAACTCGTTGGTGCCGGAATCTGGCATGACAGACAAAGTTGACTTCGCAATGCCGCCTTCAAAAACGCCTTTGTCTTCCAACACGAAACTGCCGGCGCGATTGCCGATCTTTCCAACTACACGCTCAAAGCCAACGTAAGTGGCAGAGCCATCGGCATTATAGATCATCAAATACTCCAACGCCCCTTCGCCTTCAATCTCGCCGTGATAGGTTTTGAGCACGCTCGCGCGCACCAGCTTGGGCGCGCCTTCAAGCTCGTTGAAGGGATTCTCTTTCCAACTTTTGATTTCGAATGTGGCGGTGGTGGTTTTCATGGCAGTTCCTTATATAGCTGATTGCTCGATCACGCTACTGTTGCCAGACCAAATTTTCTTCGATATTCGTTTAAGATTGCGAGTTCTTCAGGCGCTAGTTGATTGCGAATTATCGTTACCCAATTATCAGGATACGTTTCCGGCAGATTCAAAATGTGACTATTTCTTGCAACATCATCCAAAAGTCTTTCAATATCACTTCGACTATCAGTACCTGCAGGATGCATAACGGCTGGATGATAGTCAATTGGTAACAATGCCTTCTGATGACCAAAGCAAAGCACCTCAAAGAAACGATTTAATACGTCACTACACTTTTTCAATTCATCAAACAAAAAGGTTCTTAATTCAATCTCTTGAGAAGTAGGTTTTGTATGTTTTTCGAGGTTTAAGTGCGCAATGTAGTTATGCCTTAATTCCAGAATTTTGGATTCATAAATTGGAAACGCCTTTTTAAAGTCGGTTTCTTTAAGTGCTTTTTTAAACTCTTTGAGTAGCACATCATTTCGGAGATGTTTAAGAATTCTCCCTTTAAATTTTTGAAGAGTAACTCCTTTTTCAAAGTCATTATCTACTGCAACCTTCCAAATAATCAACACGCATGAATCGAATAATGCATTCTCTGTCAGTTTCCAAAAGAACCCACGGCTTATAGGGCCAACAAACAGTGCAAAGGGAAAAGCAAACAGCTTTTCGAGTGCATAGATATTTGAATTGAGTCTTACAAGTTGCCGCCAGATAACATCAATTGTCTCACGATAGGAACCAATCCATGAGGGATCAAACGCGTCTTCAGGGAGCGTATCTTTTAGCATTTGTGCCACACCGCTTCTAATAATTGGCAACGAATTTGTTTACGTAATTCACTAACGCGATCAGTAGTTTTTATGAAACGCGTTTTAAAATCTCAAACCCCACCTCAACCTTCGACAGCAACGCCAACTTCTCAAGACTCCCCTTCGCATCCAATATCGCCACTTGATTCGTATCCGTTCCGAAGCCTGCGCCGGCGTCGCGGGGGTTGTTCACGACGATGAAGTCCAAATTTTTGCGGCGCAGTTTGGCGCGGGCGTTTTCGATTTCATCAAACGTTTCGAGCGCGAAGCCGACGTGTATGGCCTTCGTCTTTCTTTTGCCGAGCGCGTGCAAAATATCTTCGGTGGATTCCAACTCGAGCGTGAGCTTGCCGGGCTGCTTTCTTATTTTTTCAGAAGAAACCGAAGCCGGGCGATAATCCGAAACTGCGGCGGACATGACGAGAAGGTCCGTGCCTTCATAGTGTTCCATTGCAGCTTTGTACATATCCGCAGCAGAGACCACTGGCACCATTTGCACTTCATACGGCGCGGGCAAATTCGTCGGCCCGTGCACGAGCACGACTCTTTCCGCGCCGAGCGCCACGGCTGCCTCAGACAAAGCAAAACCCATCTTGCCGGTGGATGGGTTTGTCAACATACGCACGGGGTCGAAGTATTCTTCGGTTCGGCCCGCGGTGATGAGAATTTTTTTGCCTTTGAGCGGCTGCTCGTTTTGCAAGGCTGCAAGTATTGCTGACAAAATCCATTCGAGGCGCGCGAGCCGGCCCCACCCTTCGCCTTCGGAACTCGTGGCCAGTGCGCCGTGTTCGGGATCGACGAGGTGATAGCCGGCTTCACGCAGCAGCGTCACATTGCGCTGCACGAGCCGATCTTCCCACATCGCCGAGTTCATTGCCGGGCAAATCACAATCGGCACGCGCGCCGCGCGAATCGTGGCGCTCACGGGTTCATCGGCGAAACCGTTGGCAATGCGCGCAATCGTGTTCGCCGTCGCGGGGCATACGACGATGGCATCGGCCCAGCGCGACCATTTGATGTGCTCGATCTCCGCGTCCGCGCTCAACGCGAACGCGTCGGTCAACACGGGATGCTCGCTGAGCGCCGCGAATGTCAAAGGCGCAATGAACTCGCGGCTGCCGGGCGTCATCATCACGCGCACGCTTGCGCCTTTGCGCCGCAACTCGCGCAGCAGCTCGCAGCTTTTATAGGCCGCAATGCCGCCGCACACGCCGAGTAAAATTTTTTTGTTGTCGAATATCAAGGGAGACTTTTAACGGTCTTCTTCTGCTTCTTCCGCGTAATGAAATGTCAGTTTGCCCGTCAACATCTCGTCCAACGAAATCGAGGTGGGCTTGGGCAAACGGATATATTTAATCGGTGCGGTTTGACGTTCTTCGCGGTTTTCTTCTTCGGAATCCAAATCATCCGAGGACGAATGTTCCAAGGAACTGTCATAGCCGATCTCTTGCTCGATATACCGTTTCTGATCGTCGTTAATTTGCCGCGCGCGTTTCGCCACCATGATGATGGCTTCGTAAACGTTCGTTGCGTGCTTTTCCAAATCTTCCAAGGGTACGGTGCTAACCATGAACACACTCCAAATTACGTCCGCTGCTAGTGGGACAAGGTTCGATGCTGATTGATGATCCGCAAGACCTCTTGCACGGTGTGTTCGAGGTCGCGGTTTTCCAATACATAGTCGTAACGGTCGGCCATTTCCATTTCTTGCGCAGCACCATGCAAGCGCAGGTCGATCTCTTCCGGTTTGTCGGTGTTGCGCCGGGCCAGGCGTTCGCGCAGAGAATCCAAGGACGGCGGTTTGATGAAAATCAAAAGCGCGCGCGCACCGATTTGTTGTTTGACATTCAAGCCGCCCTGCACATCCAAATCCGTCAACACGATTTTGCCCGCAGCGATCCAGTCTTGCACCAGCTCGCGCGGCGTGCCATAATAGTTGCCGTGAACCAGGGCGTGTTCGATGAATTCTCCCCGCGCCGCTTTTTGTTCAAATTCCGCCACGCTCAGAAAGAAATAATCCCGACCGTGTTCCTCGTTGTTGCGCGGCGCGCGCGTGGTGGCGGAAACGGAATAACGAAATGCGGGTTCGCCGTTTGCCATCAATTGCTTTAAAATCGAAGTCTTCCCTCCGCCCGAGGGCGCGGAAAGCACAACCATAAAACCAGGCGTGACCGATTGCTTGGTGTCCGTCTCGGGTTGCAGTGCGTGCATGGATCACTCAATGTTTTGTACTTGTTCTCGGAGTCTTTCGACCTCTTCTTTAAGTTTCACAACGAGGTGGGCAATCTTCGAATCGTTCGCCTTCGCGCCGATGGTGTTGGCTTCACGATTCATTTCTTGCAGCAGGAAGTTTAGGCGCCGGCCCGAAGGCTCAGCGTCCTTTATGGCTTCATCAAACAAAGTATTGTGGCTGCGAAAGCGCGTGCATTCTTCCGTGACGTCCACGCGATCCGCGAGCAAAGCAATTTCTAATTCCAAACGCTCGCGATCCAGCTCTTTGGTGTCGAGCATCTCCAACAGCCGGGCATATTGCTTTTGAAATTCCTCGCGCCGCCGCGAAATCGAGCGCGCTTCGATTTCATCGAGACACTTTTGCAGCAAGTCGATGCGGAGGTGAAGATCATTCGCCATCTCCGTGCCTTCCCTCCGGCGCATGCTGTTGATATCGTGCAAAGCCTTTTCCAACGCGGCCTGCACACACTCCCAGGCGCGTTCGGGAAGGTCGACCGGACTGTCAACGGTCATGACTTCCGAGAAATGCAGCAGGTGGTCGATGGTAATCGGGCCTTCGAGCTTGAGCTTTTCGCGCAAGGTTTCCAGCAGCCGCTTATACTGCTCCGCGGCCTCGAGATCCACGCGCAACCCAAAGCCATTCTCCTGCGCGCTTTTTAATGAGACCGAAAGCGTAATGCGCCCGCGCGTAATCTGTCGGCGCACAATTTCCTTCACGGCGTCTTCATATGGGCTTAAGCCTTTCGGCAAGCGCACCACAACGTCTAAGAAACGATGATTCAAGGAGCGCACTTCCGCGAACGCTTCGAATCCTTCGCGCACTTCCTCTCCCCGACCATAACCAGTCATACTCGTTATCATATGCGCTCGGGCGATTTTTTGATTTCCAACTCAGGGCTGAACGGCATTGGGCCTTCCATTCTGGCTTTAATTTGCGGTTGCTGCACCCGAAAACTTGCAGCATTAAGTCACAATATTCAATTAAGTTAGATTTTACAAAAGCCGCCGCACACATTCAACAGATTTTTTGCAAATTTTTCGCCTTAACTGCCGCGTTCACAGGCACAAACAAAAAAACTTCAAGGCGCTTTTGCGCTTTGAAGTTTTTATTTGAACCCTAACAGTGTGAACATTTGTGCCTGCCGCGTTGCGCCACTTGCTCCGGGCCACTGCTTTAGCGCTGGCGGGGCTTCAGACTTTCCAAAGAAAGCCGCGCCGAGATACGATGCGAGTTGCCGAGATCATCGTGGCTAAGAAAAGCATAATCGATTTGAAGCTTCGCGAGATTAAGCCCGGCGCCTGCGGAAAGATTGCCGACATCGGAGCCGAGGCGCAAGGCAAAGCGGTTTTGAAATTGATATTCCCAACCCAAATGCGAATCTAAACTCACGGGACCTGCTGCGAATTGCGCCGCATAGGATCGTCCTTCGAAGCGAATGTCAAAATCAATCGCGGGCGCAATCGAGCCGCCCAATGCTCGAATGTACAATGGATACGCTACGCCGGCCTTGAGCGCGGGCACGATGATCTCGCGCGTGCCCGAATCCCACGCGAGAACCGTGGTGGTAATATCCTGCAGATTGAGGCCGAGGAGCAAATTGCCCGCAGGTTTATAGATCGCGCCGATATCGAAACCAAGCCCCCACGCGGAATTATCGCCGACATTCTTATGAATGAGTTTGACATTCGCGCCGAACGCGAGTTTCTCATTGCGTTTGAGCCCGTAGCTGAGGAAGAGCGCATATTCCGCGTCGGAAATCGTGCGCGCGACATACGGCGTGTTCAAACGCGTGATTCCATTCGCATCAACATATTCTTCGCCGAGTTTGAGGGCGGGATTCGAAAGCTGCGTCACCGGAATGTCATCCACGCCGAGGCGAATGAGGCCAAGGCCCAAACTACGCGAAGTTCCAAGCGGCAGGGCGAAGCTGCCGTAGTCATATTTCACGACGCCACCGAACTGCTGCGAGTGCATGAGCATGATCTGCGGATAGTCGATATTCGCGAGCCCGGCGGGATTCCAATAGCCCGCACTGACATCGTTCGCAAGCGCGGAATACGCGCCGCCCATGCCGAGCGCGCGGCCGCCGGCGCCGAGCGTTAAAAATTCGCCGCCGTATTTGGCAGTGCGGAAGCCGCCGGCGTGGGCTTCACTGAGTAACAGGGCCGCACTCAACACGATGATGACACTTTGAACAATTCGTTTCATAATGAACTCGATAAGATTGAGATAAGAATTTGTGCACACAGAAGGTTCAACTACTTTAGCTGGGTTAAGTTTCCTCACCCCACCAACTTTTGCAACGCCGCAAGCTTTTGCAACGCTTCCAACGGCGTGAGATTGTTCACGTCGATTTCCGTCAACGCTGCACGCAGCTTGTTCTCTTGCTCGGCGAAAAGATCGATTTGCCGCACGCGCTCGCCTTTCGTCGCGCCAATCTCCGGAATGGCGGCGCGTTCGAGGGATTGCTGTTCGAGCTTGGTGAGAATTTGCTTCGCGCGTTGGATGACTTGACTCGGCAAGCCCGCAAGCTGCGCGACTTGAATGCCGTAACTGTGATCGCTCCCCCCTTCCACAATCTTCCGGAGAAAGACGATTTGATCGCCCCATTCTTTCACGAGCACGTTGAAATTCTTAATGCGCGTGTGGCGATTCGCAAGCTCCATCAACTCATGATAATGCGTCGCGAAGAGTGTGCGCGCCGCGAGTTTGAGATTCTCGTGGAGATATTCGACGACTGCCCATGCGATCGACAAGCCATCATACGTGCTCGTGCCGCGCCCGATTTCATCCAACAACAGCAAGCTCTTTGCAGTGGTATTGTTCAAAATGTTCGCGGTCTCGTTCATCTCCACGAGAAACGTGCTCTCTCCGCCCGCGAGATTATCCGACGCTCCCACGCGCGTGAAGATTTTATCCACCAAACCGATGCGCGCTTTGGCCGCGGGCACGAACGATCCAATCTGTGCCATGAGTGCAAGCAGCGCCACTTGCCGTAAGTAAGTCGATTTGCCCGCCATGTTCGGTCCGGTGATCAGCAAAATTTGATAAGACTCGTCATCCAAATAAATATCGTTCGGCACGAACGATTCGCCAAAAGGCAGCAGCTTTTCAACCACGGGATGGCGGCCTTCTTTGATGTCGATGACATTGCTATCGTCCATCATCGGCCGCACGTACTTTTGACTCTGCGCCACCTCCGCGAAGGCGAGCAAGCAATCGACCGTTGCAATCGCGCGCGCGTTATTCTGCAACGCGGCAGCATGCGCCGCCACTTTCTGTCGCAAACTTTCGAAGAGTTGATACTCCAACGCAATCATCTTCTCTTCGGCTTGCAGCACTTGCTCTTCATATTCTTTCAGCTCCGGCGTGATGAAACGCTCGGCATTCGACAAAGTTTGTTTGCGAATATACGACTCCGGCACTTTGGCGAGATTAGGATTCGTAATTTCGATGTAATAGCCGAAGACGCGATTGTAACCCACTTTCAAAGAGCTAATGCCCGAACGCTCGCGCTCCGTAGCCTGCAATTTCGCGATCCAATCTTTGCCGTGCGCGGTGAGATTGCGATAGCGATCCAATTCTTCCGAATAGCCTGGGCGGAAGAGATTACCTTCAGTGATGGCCAAAGGCGGATCATCGACAATCGCGCGCTGCAATTCTTCTTTCAACTCATTAAGCGGATCGAGCAGATTCACTTGCTCGCGCAGCAATTTGCTTTCGTAACGCTGCAAAAGAGTTTTGATTGCTGGAATAGCTTCGAGCACATAGCGCACGGCGCACAACTCGCGCGCGTTCGCGCGGCCCGTGCTTACTTTCGAAACCAAGCGCTCCAGATCGCCCAAGCCGCGCAAGCGCTCCGCAACTTGCTCCCGCCCTTTCGTCTCGCCGAGCAACTCCTCAACCGCATCGTGACGCTCGCGAATGGGATCGACGTTGCGCAGCGGGTGCAAAATCCATTGCACCATTTTGCGGCCGCCCATGGCGGTACGCGTTTGATCAAGCACGCCGAGCAAAGTCGCGTCTGTGTTCTCACCGCGCATCGGGCGCACGAGTTCGAGATTGCGTCGCGTGGCCGGATCAAGCCCGACGTAATCTTGATTGTGTCGCCGCGCGATTTGCGTAATGTGTTCGAGATGGCCTTTTTGCGTTTCAGCCACGTAGGACAACGCCGCGCCCGCAGCGGATATTCCGCCCACCAAATCCTCGCAGCCGAAGCCTTTGAGTGTGAGCGTGCGGAAATGGCGCGTGAGTGTAGCGTAAGCATGATCATACGCAAACTGCCAACCTTCGCGGCCCGTGATGAGCGCGCCATTCACGCCGCGCAGATGATTGCGCAGCCAATCCGCGTGCTCGGTGGAGACGAGAATTTCTGAAGGTTCGATGTCATTGACGACGATCGACAAAACTTCATGCGGGCATTCATCAAGCAGAAACTCGCCCGTGGAAAAATCCAATTGCGCGAGGCCTACGGATTTTTTGAGGGGATAAATCGCGAGTAGAAAATTATTACGGCGGCTCGTGAGCAGGTTATCGTTCAGCGCCGTGCCCGGCGTGACCACTTCTGTCACTTCACGTTTCACAATCGTCTTCGCGAGTTTGGGATCTTCGACTTGCTCGCAAATTGCCACGCGATGTCCGGCGCGCACCATTTTGGTGAGATACGTATCGAGCGCGTGATACGGAAAACCCGCGAGCGGCACCTCCGAGGATTTGCCGTGCGCGCGCGAGGTGAGCGTCAATCCCAAAACTTCGCTGGCGATTTTCGCGTCGTCATAAAACATCTCATAAAAATCGCCCATGCGAAAGAACAGCACCGCGTCTTGATGCTTCGCTTTGATCGCGAGATACTGCCGCATCAGCGGCGTGCTCGCGTCGTCTTTGGAGAGGTTTTCGGTGGGGTCGGAGGGTTTCACTATTGATGAGACCGCGTTTTTTTATAAACAAAAACAAAAGCGCACGCAGAGACGCAAAGCCGCAGAGAACACGCAAGAGACTCTGTGCGAACTTATTCTGTGTGAGAGTTGTTGCCTTTATTATGCAGATCGCACGCTAATTTGTAACACTCCATATCATGTCATTCAGCAGAAATCTTTTTAAGTAGCAGGCACAGCTTCCAAACGAGTGGTTTCTCTAGTGCGTAAAAAGATTCCTTCTGAATGACAGCCTCCCATGGGATTGCAGAGCGACCCAACAGCCGCAAAGCATTTCAAATTTTAAAGTGCAAATTTTCAATTGAAAATTTGCACTGCTTTTCCTCCTCACTTCCTCACATCTTCCCCCCAATTCAGCTTCGCGCGCAGCGTGTCATAAAAGCCGCTGGAAATGGGGTCGAGCAGGCGCACGAGGTTTATGTGATAGTCCGCCTTGCGAATTTCCACCAAGGTGCCGGGTGAGATTTTACGAATAACTTGCCCGTCCGCGGAGAGATTGATCTCGATATCGTTGTTGATGAACTCGACGGTAACAACTTTTTCTTCGGGAATCACCACTGGTCGCGCACTGAGCGAGTGCGGGCAAATCGGCGTGATGACCATGGCCTTCATTTCCGGCGGAAGAATTGGGCCGCCGGCCGCAAGCGAATACGCGGTCGACCCCGTGGGTGTGGCGACGATCAAGCCGTCGGCGATATACGTGTTCAAGAACTCTTGGTTGATGTGCGTCTTCAAGCGCACCAAACGAAAGTGGCCGCCTTTGTCGAACACGAGATCATTCATTGCAAAGAGCGAAACGTCCTCGCCGGCTTCATGAATTTTTGCTTCCAACACCAAACGCGTTTGAATTTCATATTTGCCCGCGAGAA